>JASFOJ010000133.1:0-13843 GCA_050116575.1 Gammaproteobacteria bacterium
CAGCCTGGAACAACGGGTGATCGCACGTACCGTTGAACTTGAGCAGGCAAACAAATCGCTGCGCCAAAGCCAGATCACGTTGCATAAGCTGGTCGATATTACCAGCGCGCCACGCCTGTCCCACGATGAAAAGCTGTCGAAATTGCTGGAAACCGGCCGTGAATACTATCAAACGGCCGTGGGTAACCTGGCGAGCTTGAGTGGTTTGGACCGCAAGTCCTGCACCATTACCGGCCAGGAGAAATTGGTCACCGGCTTGCAGGGCCCCCTTAACAAACCCTGCATTCCGAATCTACTGAGCGAATCCAACGCGATATTGGATATTCCCGACTTGAGTGCAGCAGAATGCGGTGAGTCTGGCGGCGTAAGGGAGCCGTTCGAAAGCTATCTGGCTACCGCGGTTTTTGTAAAAGGTACGCCGCATTGTATCCTTGAGTTTGCCGACACCGTGGTGCGTGACCGTTGTTATACTCATTGGGATCACAATATCCTGGAAGTCATGGCGCAGTGGATTGGCAGCGAAATCGAAAAGCAGGAAGCCATCGAGGAAAAACAACGCCATCAATCGGAGCTGGCCCGAGTGGGTCGCGTCAGCGCCATGGGCGAAATGGCCGCCGGGCTGGCTCATGAATTAAACCAGCCACTCACCGGTGCCATCAACTATAGCAGCGGCTGCCTGCGCCGGTTACAACAAGGTGAATTCGACCGAAACACGCTGATTCAGGGCCTGGAACGCGCCGTTGAGGGTGCAACCCTGGCGGCGGATATTATCCGCCATCTCCGGGAGTTTGTGCAAAAAGGCCAGTCGGAACGCAAACTGATGTGCCTGAATGCCATCGTGCGCAACATTGTTGACCTGGTGTCCGTGGAAATCAAACGATGCCAGGTATCCGTGACCTTAAGTCTTGAGGATAAACTGCCGGAACTGGTGGCCAACGCGGTACAACTGGAACAGGTTATCTTGAATTTCATTCGCAATAGTCTGGATGCGATGGAGTCCACCGAACCCCTGCAACGTAAACTGACTATCGCCACGCAAGCGAATTGCAACAAGGTAATATTATCGGTAACCGACTCCGGCCACGGCATTTTGCCGCAGTCCGAGGCAAAAATGTTTGATGCGTTTTACACCACAAAGTCCGAGGGCATGGGTATGGGCTTATCCATCAGCCGCTCTATTATAGAAGCGCACAACGGGGCAATTTACGCAAAAAATACAGACAATACCGGCGCCTGTTTTAGCTTTGAACTACCGATCACTGAACAATTATTAGGCACCGAAGCGGGTTAACTATGCAATCTACCGTATACGTTGTCGATGATGACAAACTGGCGCGGGAGTCGCTGGAATGGTTGATTGAGTCCGTGGGATTACCCGTTAAAACCTTCGAGTCCGGCCAGGCGTTTCTTGACACTTACCAGCCGGAATTCATTGGCTGCCTGGTGCTGGATGTGCGTATGCCGGACATCAGCGGCATGGATTTGCATGCCAGGCTCAAGCAGCAGGACTGCACACTACCCGTTATTATCATGACCGGCCATGCGGACGTTGATATGGCAGTACGCGCCATGAAAGCCGGCGCCTATGATTTTATTGAGAAACCGTATAATGACTCGTTAATGCTGGAACGCATCCAAAGCGCTATTGCGTTCGACCAGGACAACCGCAAGGAACAGGAACGCATTGGCGCCGTCAAAGAGCGACTGGCGAAACTCACTCCCCGGGAACAGGAAGTGTTACATTACGTACTGAAGTCAACCCCCAACAAGGTAATCGCATCAAAGCTCGGTATCAGCATAAAAACCGTGGAGTTGCACCGCTCCAACCTGATGGCGAAGATGCAGGCCAATTCGGTCACCGAACTGGTCCGGCTGGCACTCATTGCCGGCCTGGAATAACCCGTCAACCTATCTCTTTGACTCCCCTACAATAACCGTTTTGTCCCCAAATCCTGCCTAGGGGTTACCCTAGTCTTGTATGGGGTCGGCGCCAGTTCCCACGGTAATCTTGATGTTTTAACATCATTTGCAGGCGGTAAGAGAATAATTGCCGAAGGGGGGGGGAATCGGGTGACACTGCTAAAAAAAATAAAAATTCTAGTTATCGTCGGAGTAACTGCTTTTATAGCTACCAACGCGGCACTCGCCACAGAGGATGCGGGTCAACACCGGGACTATCGCACCTTTTACACCAATGGGGATATCAAATACGGTCAAATTGCCGATTCCTTTAATGCCGACCTGGTCATGTATCTGGCCGGCAATCAGTTCATGGCAATGCAGGAACTGATTAACCATTTTCAACGGCAGAACCCGGACATCAAAACGATATACGTCGAAACCATTCCGCCCGGCCAGATCCTCAGGGGTCAGATTCTCAAACAGGGGGCCATCAACGGTCAAAAGACAGCTCGCAATCCGGACTTGTTCGCCAGCGTCAATATCGGTCATCTCAGGAAACTCAAAGACCGGGGCATGATGAGTGACTACATGATTTACACTCACAACAAACTGGAGTTAATGGTAGCCAGGGGTAACCCCAAAAACATTAAGGGCCCCAAAGATCTGGGACGCGATGACCTCGTCCAGTCACATCCCAACCCGCTTACGGAAGGCATTTTTAAATATTACGGCTCACAAATGCTGAAAGAGCTCGGCCTCTACGAAAAAGTCACTGCCAATAAAAAATGTAAAGGTTGTTGGGCTGTCGACGGCAAGATATGGTTTACCGAACGACACCACCGGGAAACACCCCATCGCATTGAACATGGCAAGGCGGATGTCGGCATAGTTTGGACAACGGAAGTCAAGCACGCCAGGGAAGGCAATCGTAATATCGAGGGCGTCACGATTACGGCGCCTTATAACATGGCGCACAAAGTGGGTTATGCCATTGGTATGTTAAAAACCGGCCGCAACCCGTATAACGCCGCCCGTTATTTATCCTATCTGGGAACGCGAGATGCACAGGACATCTACAAAAAATACGGCTTCGTGGGCGCATCGACGGAAGATTTAAAATTAAAACCCATACCCCAGCCATAATAAAAATAATGGAGAATAATAATAATCTCAAGGAGGAGAGCGAGGGAAGTAGTAGTGAACACCAGGTCACTTCTCTGTGAGTGACCTGGGTATTTTTTTGACTATTTCAATCGCACTTATCATCAAATCATACTGCCCAATTCTGAAAACCCAATACATTAGCGTTAAGCACCACCAGCCATTGATACACACCAACCTGAGAAAGGCACCCTAAAACAGCAAATTGCCCTACAGTATCACAAGCTGCCGGGCACCCGCTTGTTGACAAGAATGCCAAACAACAATGCCACGCCCGCCAACATCCAAACCACAATCGCACCAGACGGCAGGTCAAACAGGGCGGACAATGCCAGCCCTAATGCATAGCTCAACAAGCCGATGACATAACCAAACCATAATCGTTGTATATCCGGCAATAACCTGGTCGCCAACGAAGGGATAATCAGGCTGGCGAAGACCAGATAAACGCCAACCAGCTGTACAGAGGCGGTAACCGTAATAGCAAACAGGGCATAAAAACCCAGGCGTCGCTGCTTCACACGCAGACCAAACCACACAGCCAGCACCGCCGCATAAAGGATCGCGATGGGAATCAATTGCTGATAGGACACCCATAGAATTTGTCCAACCAGCAATTGCTTGAGATGTTCGCCGCCGTGCGGATTATTGGCCAGCAACAATATCCCACCCGTGGCGGCCAGCACGAAAAGCACACCGATAAGGGCTTCTTCGATATCCGGCAACCATTTCTCACATTGATTAAGGAGCACCGCACCCAGTAACGCCGCGGTAACGGCGACCACCTGCACCTCCCAGCCATGGGCCTCCCAACCGAAACTGGCGGCGGCGATGATACCCAGGCCGGCAATTTGCGCAATGGCAAGATCAATAAAGATAATGCCTCGGCGCAACACTTCCTGCCCCAGCGGGACATGTGTCGATAGCACCAGCAGACCCGCCACGAAGGCGGGGCCGAGGATACTGATATCTAAGCTGTCAAAATTCATTGGGCACCTTTTAGAAGTCTGGCGATGGTGTCATCGTAAAGGCTGAACAAGTCCGTGGCCGCATCGGTACCGCCCACCGTAAACGGCAATTTAACCGCGGGAATGTTGGCATGTTCCGACAGCCATTCATCGGGGCGCGACTCCTGATAGGCGGCGCGAATTACCATGCTGGCCGGCTGGGTCTTCAGTTGTTTTAACACTTCCGATAAATGCCCGGCGCTGGGTGGTACACCCGGTTTTGCTTCCAGTGTTGCGACTTCCTGCAGTCCTAGCCAGTCCACCAGGTAAACCCAATTCTTGTGATGCACCACGATCTTCACGCCGCGCAATGGTGCGGCTTTCTTGTCCCAACGTGTCAGGGCCGCTTGCCAGCGCTTATCAAAGTCTTGGTAACGCGAGGCATAATCAGCGGCATGCGCGCCATCGATTTGCGCAAGCGTGTCCGCCAGCGCCTTGGCGACTTTGGCGATGTTGTGGGGATTGGTCTGGATATGCGGATTACCGCCAGGATGCACATCGCCTTGCGAACGGTCGACGCTGGCCGGCTTCTCCAGCATGGTCACATAATCCGTTGCGGCGAAATTACCCGGCTGGCCCGGTTGCACGCGGCTGTTGCCGGCCTGGCGCAACAATACCGGCAACCAGCCGATCTCCAGTTGCGCGCCGGTGCACACCAACAGGTCCGCACGGCGCATCTTGGCGATGAGACCGGGCCGGGCCTGAATATGGTGGGGATCCTGAAATGCGTTGGTCGCCGTGTACACGGATACCTTGTCACCGCCCAAGGTTTTCGCCAGCGCACCCCAAACCGGTTCGCAGGCGAACACGTTGACATCGGCACGGGCGTTTTGCATGAACATAACCGTTAGCGGCAATGCTAACAGCGTTGCGGCAAATACTTGTTTAATGGTTTTCATGATTCAATCCTCTTAGAAAATGTGCGCGCCATGGGCACCCAGGCTCATGGTGTATTGCAGGAACCACTCATTGTTGGTCTCGGGCTGGGACTGGTCACTGTTAAATTGCAGGCGCAGGCGGCTGAACTCGCTGTTGGAGTAGTCGATCATTACGCTGTTGCGTTTGGGGTCATGGCCCTGGCTGTCTAAAACTGTGCCAGCAAAGGCAGCACCGGGATCATCGGCGTTCAACTGGTCGTGACGCAACGCCACCCGCCAGCGTGGCTTGAATTGATAGACCCCTTGCACATACCAGCCAGTGGGTGTGGCTGAGTACGGCGTTGCTCCACCGCCTGCCGGGGTAAAGTCACCGTCATTGCTGCTGCGCAGAAACTCCGCCTGCAACTTGAAGTTCCTCTTGTAGGGATTACCGTGGGGCGCCCATTTCCAGACAAAGTCGGCGATCATGACCTTACTGGTACCGGTAAAGACATCCGGATTACCGGGATCACCTGTCTCGCGACTATCGGACTTGGCGGAAAGATAAGACAGGCCCGCGCGCCAGCTATTGCTGTCACCCACATCGTCACCGACGTGCACATACGCCGTCCAGGCGCCACGGCCATCGTTGGCACTACCGCCAGCGGGAAAGGCATCGCCGTTGAGCATCTCCGCGCCAACTTCGGTAAAGAGATCGGTCGGCGCCAGCCAGCGCAGTTGCAAACCGTCGCCACCGAACTGAGTCCCCAGCAATGCGCGATACGCCAGGGCGGTATCGGCAAAATCCCAGGTGTGCGCGTGTTGCTCGTTGAGATAACCGATGCCGGAAAAAAACCGGCCGAACTTGACGGTGACGCCGTGACCGATGCTGGTGGTCTGTACATAGGCGTTTTCCACGCCAGCCTCATCACTGGCCATGGCGTAGGTGAATACACCGTACCAATCGGGATCGATATTGGCACTGAGGTTGAGTTCCGACTCGCCGATGGCAAATCCCCGCGCGCCCGGATCACTCTCACCGCCGAGGGGGAAACCCGAGATCGCATAGTCAGCCGGATCATGCGAGAACTGACCATAAGTACCATTAAGAATCAAACCAATATCGGGATTAAAGGCATTACTGCCCTGACCTGCGCCGGCGGCATGGGCGCTGGCGGCAACCAGCGACAACGGCAACGCACAAACCACCAGCGCGCGCTTGGTGACTAACACTTGTTTAACAAGCATTTCTTTCTCCTTATAAAATCACATGGACATGCACACAGGCTTTACCTGCGGCAGCCAGTTTGTCAGTTATTCAGTGTGATACGGGTGATTAAAGGAGAACGGGGGGCGCGCGGGAATGAAAGGCAGGAAACAGCGGTTGAAGTACGATATGGCTTAACGCAAAAAAATCAATACGCAGGGCCGGTTGCCGGGTAATAACAAGCGGAGTATCACCCACGGCATGGCTGAAGTGCTGACCGGTAAGGCAGAAAGCACATAGTGAATCAGACGAATTACCTTTTTGTTCATGGACATGGGTAAAAACCAGCCATTGCGCCAGCAGCAGGCCTGCCACTAACGCGAGGACAAATTTACGCTTCGACGGCGTCTGGTTTAACTGTCTGTCCAACATATTTAGCAATATGTTCCCTGTGCTAAAAACAAAAATGGTAAGAATACAAATAATTCACGGTTAGCTTTATGAGCTTGGCCACATCCCGTAAATTCCAGTGTAACGATATAACGTCAAAGCATGAAACGCAACAACCGCTGACCAGCGACATCGCCGATATCTGGTTAAATCGTTATTGCACCAGTGCGAAACAAGGCATTTTGAGGACCCAAAAAGATCAGATAGTCCTTGCGTTTAATTGTGATCAATCGCTAACTAAATCACCAAAACCGCTGAGCTGATTGCCGCTTAAACCACGGTCCATGCATTATGCCAGCCAAAATGGCGTGTAACCCGTAGTATTTATAAAAACGCTGTTAAAATCCGAAATTTAAGCATGTGGTTAAAAGACTACAGTGGTTTCCGCCAGTGGCCGGCCCTGTTGCGCTGTTTCAGCGGCCGGTAATACATCCATACTGGGCCACAGGCCCTTCAACAATCCCTCGGCATAACCATTGTTCAAGCCGGCTTTCAGCATATCGTCATGCGCCTGATTATAGTCGTAATGCAACGCGCAATGTTCAATCTGAATGTGTTCGCCCTTGATGTTCCATCTTGAATACCAGGTGCGTGGTGTACCATCGTTGGCGGGCATGCCGATCACACCGGCATTGTGCCACAACCGGTTGTCAATGATTTGAGTAAAGGGAAGACCGCTATGACCGGCCACCACGCCATCGACATTTTCACTATTTATTGCGGCGAGCTTTTGCGTGTTGTTGCTGGACGCAAACACAAACTCATTGATTTTTTCGGTGCCGCCGTGCACGACGACAAATTGCCTGCCTTGAAAAGCAAACCTGATACGGCGTGGCAACGACCGCATCCATTCACGATGCTGATTACTGATAACGCTATCGGCATACTGAAACCATTGGCTAGCCAATGCATCGCAGGCAGTTCCTTCTTCAAAGCCACAACCACAATCCCGGGAGTTCCAACCCAGGGATTCTTCGCAATTGCCCATTAACACGTGAACGCCCCAGCTTCGCAAGAACTCCACTGTTTCATCAGGTTGCGCGCAGTAGGCAACCGCATCGCCGGTGCAAATGATATTGGTTGGACTGACACCCGTGGCCTCGGCCTGGTTTTTCATTGCGAGAGTGGCCTGCAGGTTGCTATAGGGTCCGCCAAAAATGATCAAGGGGCCCTGCATTAACCCGAGATCCAGGCAGGTCAAGCCGTTGCCTCCGCCGTGTTATTAGAGCGTTGATGGGTCAAATAGCCGACGACAAATGCCAGTGAACCTCCCATCAACACGACCGCGGATATCACCAGCAGCTTGGAATACTTATGTTCAATACCCAGCAGGGTATTGAACGACGTGGTATAGCCGGATGATTCGGTAAAATAAAGAATCGCGCCCGCCACTGCCAGGCAAAACGCAAACATATAGCTCCAAACGGGAATGTTCTTCAAGTTGCCCCAAATACTGAAAAAGATCACCGGCGCCAAATACAGAGAAGCGGTACCCGACACGGCGACAGCGGAAAACAAATCCTTATTTCCCAAGAACACCATCAGCAGCCCCAGCAACATAAATATCACCATGACCACCCTGCCGTTGGTCATGGTGGGATCTAACACTTTCATATCAACGGCGACCAGCTTTGCCGAACTGGATAACGTAGAGTCCAGGGTGGACATGGCGGAAATAATCAACGCAATACTGAATAGCAACATGGGAACATCGCCCAACAATCGGTGCAATACGGTATTCATAGTATCGCCTGCCGAGGCATGCGCGCCCGCAAATACCCCCAGTGCGCCGAACAATAGTATGCACACCGCGCTGATCCAGGCAGCATGATGAAAGCTGAGCCATGTTGTCCTGCGATCGGCGATAAAGCCACGATCCATCATCACGGGATCGTGCATGGGATAACTCCATATCTGCAGCAGCGCAACGAATATCAACACCGGGCCGGGGTCGCTGATCACAAAGGGCTTAAAACCCAGATCACCCATGACCAGTTGCGGATTGGCAAGAGCTAACACCAGCAGCACAACCAGGGTGATCAAAAACAAAATCATCTGAAATAGATCGGTGCGCAATGAAGCATGCAGACCGCCGATAGCGGAATACAACAGGGCAACCACGGAGAAGGCAATAATGGCCCACACATACGCGGATGAACCGGCGACACCAAACAACAATCCTATCACCAGCAGGTTGGCGAACACTTCACTGACCAACCGCACGCCGACGACGAAATTATATGTTTGACTGCCGGCCAGCCCAAAACGCTGCTGCAGAAAGGTCTGGATATTGGGACAGCCATGTTTATAGCGGATCTGATCGACAATGCGCGCACCGGTCAAAAACGATAAATAGTAGGTTGCATAGGCTATGGTCCCCCAGATGCCATAGTAAAACCCCAGTATTGCGGCATTCATCAAAGAACGCGCGAATATCCAGGTAGTTACCTGGGAGAATGTCAATGTCAGAAGACCGGGTTCCCGCCCCTGTTTGTTGCAGCCCTGATAAAACGTCTTATCCGATCGGGCCAGGGGGGATAGTAATAAACACCCTGCCGAAAAGCCCCCCGCAATAAATGGTAACCAGGAATTCATGCATCCCCCCTGCCGTCAATTAATTGATTATTCGCGTTATTTTGGTGTTGTATTGCCATATTTTGATTAATCGTTGCGACACAATGGCTGGTATTATGCTACAGACAATGTTTGTCGCGAAATGTTACAGGAACAAGCACTTAGGTAGCACCCTGATGGTTCAGGGATAGCCAATACCGCGGGCAGCACTTTTCGTCGGGACCGTTGCAGCAGAAAAAGGCACCTGCTTGTGGAAAACAATCACAAACCATCCGTCACCCGGGGCGATACCGAATCTCCTGTTATGTTAGCGGCATCGCGACCCGTCTCCGGTATTCTCTCATTTATGACTCAGCACCGCTTTAGTGTTGGGCGCCAACAATGGCGTGTATTCGTTCCGGCTTCAAACCTTCAATCAGGCTACCCGCACTGGACGTGCAGCGCTTCCACTAGCGGTAACATAATATAGGTGGGTATAGGCATGCCAACCAGTCGGCAGCCACTGCAATATCCGCCTTGTAATAACGTTCCCTGAAAACGATAAAATGGCCGGACCGGTATGGTAGTTCAAGCCACCGTACCATAGATGAATTTTATGGAATCCTTGCCCTCGCCCAGCGGGTATAAGCTAAAATTAAAATATGGATCACCTTCTTGTTGAGGACGATTGGAATGAAAAGTGTATCGCCTCACAGAAGCGTTATCCGTTGCGGCAAGTGCGCAAGCTCATTTAATGCATACCACATAATAAGTCAGCTGCCGGATTGAAGTCAGCAGGCATTTTTCCGGGAAACACATACGGTTATTTGCAGCGGCGGCGCACGACTATGTTGCTTGTTCTGTCTTGAAAAACCAGGGTCGAAATACCGAGCTAGACTGTCAAGTTTATTATGCTGAGTCGAATCATATATTTTCTGGTTATCATATTGTTACTGGTGCCGGTGACTGCACCCGCCGTGCAGAAAGCGGATTTTGTCCTGGTGGTAAAATCCCAGGAGAAACTTTTCTTAATAAAAGAAGAAAAAATCATTAAGACTTATAAGGTCGTGTTTGGTGCCAATCCGGTGGGCCATAAAGTCCAGGAGGGCGACGAAAGAACACCGGAAGGTCATTACATCCTCGATTACAAAAATCCCAAGAGCGCGTTTTACAAGGCAATTCGCATTTCCTACCCCAATGAGCAAGATAAGAAACAGGCGGCAAGACGGGGGGTTGATCCGGGTGGACAAATAATGATTCACGGCCAAAAAAACGGCTATGGCTGGATGGCGCCGATATTGCAAAATATCAACTGGACCGACGGATGCATCGCTGTCAGCAACCAAGACATGGATGAAATCTGGAAAGCCGTTGACGTGGGAACACCGATCGTAATTAAACCCTGACATTATTTAATCCAGACAATATAGTGGTGCCCCGCCGCTGCCACATCGGCGGTACCAGCGACGCTCTTAAGACAACCGACCCAATACCCTCCCTGCCGATGGCGCTTTTAATCCAGCTGCCCGCTGTTTTCAACCACCATTTATAACTGGAGCCCTGTTGATAAATATCAACTCATAAACCCGGACTAGCTTGAATTACCTCTCATTCCTTCTAAATATTAGATATCTATTTCATTTACGCAGCGGTTACGCGTACTAACCCGGCAGGTCCATTCGGCCAACATACATATATCCAGGAGGATTCATCATGAACTACGCACTATTAACTGGTGCCGCGGCGGCGTTGCTGTCCCTTTCGGCTGTCGCGAGCGAAGGTATGAACAACGACAAGCTGTTCAAACAATTGGACAAAGACGGCAACGGCGTGATCAGCCAGAAGGAAGCGGCCGCCAACAAGGCATTAATGAAACAATGGAAGAAACTGGACAAAGATTCCAGCGGCGGGCTGGAAATGTCAGAGTTCGCTGGATTTGAATCTGCTGAAGCTTTTACACCGGTTGAAGGTGAAGACGAGCCCATTGGGGCAGCACCTACCGACTGACCTAAGTCCTTACTTTTCAACCAACTAACCGGCGGGTCAATAAACGGCATTCGAAAACGCACATGGATTGATCTTTACCTTACGGGTCCGCATTTACCAGCCCCTGTAAAGATTGACCTGCTGCCTGTCACAGGACGCATTACCTGTGTATGCGACCCGCCCGGTTGGTTTGTTTGCTGTTATCAGAACACTATTACGTTTGCCGCCTTTGCTCGATGTAGCGACAAGGGGTATCGCATCGTGCAATACAATCACAAACATTAGCGGGAATAGCTACTTAAGAGGCTTATTGACGGAAATATTTCTTCGCTTGGGCAACTGGCAATTATAGCGATACGCTTAAGTTCGTCTTCTATCTCGACGTCCGCATAATCCAGATTAACGCCGCTGTCCGTTGAGCCGGCTCTCAGCTTAATACCAAAACGATTTACCATAATTGTGCGTTTGTCGATCTTTAGATACTGCTCTGGATGGTTGAATACTTCAATCGCCTGTAAAAGATGTTGGCCCGGCGATGCGCTTTTGGTGCGAACTTCCATCAGCTTGCGTTCAATCTCTTTAAGCTCCGGAGACCGGCCCACCCCATCGTAATCCCGCTGTCCGACAAAAGCGTCGATAAAACTGTTATGAAGGTCGGACGAGTTTTTACGCGCTGGAGTTTTGTGGCGAAGTGTCATTTTTTGCTGGATAAGGTCCCGGTATTCATCATTGGATTGCAAAATTATACTGTGGACTTTGTGGATTAAGCCATCGAACGCGCATTTCTTAAATCCCAGCTTGGCCTTTGCCGCGTCATAGCCTGCCGACAGCACTTTTTGCTGAGAAAAGTCCACCGATGTTTTTTGCACTTCACGCCTGATAATTTCACCAGTCAAATCGGCGCCCAGGAATTGATGTTCCTTCATCTCCATACACAAGAGCATATAGATATGAGAAGGCCGGGTATCGCGCTTAATGTCGGAAAGCTCCATCAGCGGTTTTACAGAGCGTAACAGCGCCTGCATCGTCTCCTGAGATTCGAACAATATTCGGACTCGTGCATCATTTGCATAGGCGGACTTGCCGATAGCCATATCAACCGGAATCAGGTCAGCGATCCGGTTGAGATAGTCCCAGGTATACGCGATGGGTGCTTGAAGCTTATGGCCATAGCGATTGATGACCCGAATCTTCGGGTCGATAGCGCTAACCGCATGCTCTGTCATTTGGTCAACATCAATATCGCCTTTTAGCGCACTCTGTTTATGGGTGCGATCGGTAAAAAACTCGACTAAATTAGTCAACGATTGAGGCACGTAGCTATTCATACTAATAAATATAGGTCTTGGGAAATTACTTACATTGCGCGACGTCAATGACTGTCAATAATGCGTGTTTAATAAAAGTTAAAATCGGGTCGCTGGGTTAGGGCCTGCCAGTACCGGTCCGGTAATTGATCGCCCGCTCATTAGTTATTTTCTTTTGTTATAGATTTACTTTTTCGAATAAGGCGGTAGTTGCTCGCTATCTACACAAATCACCCTATATGGGTAAGGAATCCCTGCTTTTCCTTCATAATGCCCGTGGGAAAATTCGTTATCCCACACCAGCAGACAGACAATTGTTAACGATTTGCATCTCGGTCATTAGATCAATGATTGCATCGGTTTCAGCATGGCCAGGAGGCTGTATATATACATAATCGACATAACGGTAATGCCATTAACGCTACTATTGCTGTATTAGTATTGCTTAATTAACTTTGACCAGCATCAATGCGCCTGAGAGGTGACTCAGTCAGACTTTGCTGTAATGATATATAAAGCGGGTTCTCGCAGGGTTTGAGGAGGAACTCACATGTCATTGACTTACAAGCACAAATGTCTATAAAAACCGGTTAACAACCAGTATCGCCACTGGCGGCGAAAAAGGACAACATCGGGACATAACAATAACAAGAGAAGGACTAAGATGAAAAACCTGGCTCTTAATTACGTCAAATTTATCATGCTACTGGCGTTGTTTGTTGTCGATAGCGCCGTCCTCGCCGAAGAGGAAGAGCAACAAAAACCAAAACCGGAAAACTCCACCTGTTTCGGCTGCCATGGTATGGAAGGTTTCGCGGTACCCACCGCCGACGGCGGTATGCGTCATTTAACCATCAGCAAAGACAAGTTTAACAAAAGCGTGCACGCTAAGCGCCGCTGCGTGGAATGCCACCAGGATATCGAACAAATTCCCCATCGTAAAAATGTCGAACGCAAAGTCGGCTGTGTCCAGTGCCACCGCCAGCTGTGGGACAAGGCAAAGCGCGAAGGCAAGACTGATGAATATCCACGGTTGCGGGTTGTGGTCGCGCAAATTGACAGTTATATGGGGTCTGTTCATGCGCGGCCCAATATCGAGGACCAGTCGCGTACCAACGCGACTTGTTATAATTGTCATAATGCCCATTACATTTTCCCAAAAGAAAGCATGGAACGGGTGGAACGCCGCCTTGATATCCCCAATGTCTGCGGCAAATGCCACACCAAGCAAAAGCAACTCTATCTGACTTCGGTTCACGGCAAAGAAGTCACACAAAACGGTAATCTAAATGCGGCCGTATGTATCGACTGCCATATGCCGACCATGCACGACATTGAATCACCCAGGGACCCGTCTATTCGAGTTCAGATTACCAAGAACTGCGGCAACTGCCACGACAAGCAACTAAGAAC
>JASFOJ010000134.1:0-13835 GCA_050116575.1 Gammaproteobacteria bacterium
GGTAGCTTCACCGCCGCGGCACGCGATCTCGAGCTATCTACCCCCGTGGTCAGTAAGCGCATCGGCGAGCTGGAACAGGAACTGGATACCCGGCTGCTACACCGTACTACGCGCAAGCTGAGTCTGATCGAAGCGGGTTCAGCATTTTACCAACATTGTGCCCGTCTGGTGGAAGAAGCCAAAATGGCGGAGGAAGCGGTAGCCCGGCTCAGCGAAGCGCCACGCGGCGCGCTCAGAATCATCGCGCCGGCCAGTTTCGGCTCTAACCAGGTGGCAACGGCCATACCCGCATTCCTACAACGATATCCCGAAGTTCGTATCGAGATGGTGCTGAATGATCACATCGTCGACCTGGCCGAGGAAGGCTTCGACCTGGCGATCCGCCTGACTAACGAACCCCAACCCAACCTGGTCGCCAGACGACTGACCACCACTGCTAAACTGGTATGCGCCTCGCCGGAGTACTGGCGCCAGCACGGCAAACCCCGCACCCCGGCGGAACTTGTGCAACATAATTGCCTACTCTATGCGTCGCTACCCATGCTTAACGAGTGGTACTTCAACAGCCCGGCCGGCGCACAACGTGTCGAGGTGCGTGGCAATTTCACGGTCAACGGTCCCGCGGCCCTGCGCGCAGCCGCCGTGGGCGGACTGGGGGTAGTCAGGCTGACATCCTTTTCTGTTTCGCAGGATATCGCGGCCGGCAGGCTAGAGACAGCACTGGACGAGTATGCTTCACCGGATACCGACATTTACCTCGCGTATTTGCCCAACCGGTATCTGTTCAGGAAAACCCGGGTATTTATCGACTTCCTGCTCGATTGGTATACGACGCGCAGTACCTGATCGTAGTAATAGGTGCGTTAGTGTTTCAGCAGCCGCTCGCCCAGGGCGTACACGAGTGCGTGGTGAATAATCGAGAGTGCTGCCAGCAGCCACCCGAAGATATGGGGAACTTATGGGGTCAGACTCGACTTAATTTGGTGTTCTAGCGACGGATAAGTCACGGATTGTATTGTTTGACTATTTTGTCGCCATTGTAAAGCGTAAATATTACAAACCATTTTTGCTTAACTATGCTGTTTCTGATGTGTATATTTGATGGCTACTTAAAGAATTACCCGGTTAGTCATTTAGTAATCTTAATAACCAAGGATTATATAAATGCCCGTAGATATCCTGAGTCAACTGCAAGAAGTGAAACCTAAATTTAAAAAGTACATGCCTAAGCAAGTTGTAGTCGGTTTTAAGGCACACCTTCAGAGTAAAGGTTTAAATCCAGAGCAACTTATCGATCCATTCCAAATCGCAAACGCGAATTGGACTTGGAAACCGAAACGAGGCGCTGCTACGTTGTCTGATCCTGATAACAGACGTTCTGCACAGAAAGTAATGACATTAAACCATGGTCATGAAACCTATTTAACATATCTACTAAACACGGCTCTACTTGGAGGTAAAAGCTATCCGATACTCACAAGCGTTTTGGGTACAGCAGGGGGTATTGCTTCATTTACCGGGGGGCTTATATTCGCGGCTGTAACTACAACTGTATATGCTAAAAAAACTGGCCAAAGAATCCTTGCTCGAATGGGGGATGAAATATGGCAGGTGGAAGAAATTGGCAAAATTCGCGAAGGCACCGGTTTTGTACCAGTTCATATAAATTCCTTTTGGCTTGTCGATCCCTTTCGGGGACAGAGCACTTATAATAAAGGCTGGTTGATTCACGAAGAGCGTCATGATCTGTCTTTAGACTAAAATTGCTGTTTTTTCGGAGATTGCGTTATTGTTGTTGATAATTAAAGTCCAGGATAAGGTGAATCTATATGGGGAATTTATTTGTTTTCATTCGACTAACGCCTATATTGGTCGTTTTATTGTTATTCGTTGGTTGCGATAGTTCACCCTCGGCTCAGGCCCAGTCGGACTTTGATAAATTGTGCAAAATCTATGAAGAGACTTTACAAAATCCGACTTCCCATATAATGCAGGCGGTCGAAATTACAGAAAGAGCTGAAAAGGAAGTACCTAATATCGCCGTTCATGTGGAAAATATCGCAAATGTGAACGCAAAAGATGCTGACCCTCTTTTCAAGAAAATCGCCGAAAAGCAAACCAAAAAATCGTGGGATTGTAAAGCTATGAAAGAGTTTTATTCCTTTAGACTCGAAGAAAAATCAAAGTAAAAGGTATTTCAACAATGGCCACTGAATGGCTCAAGCCTGATCCTTTTAATTCGATTCTGACCCTATACATTTTCCGAGGAGCCATCTTGGAACACAAAAGAGCCAAGAAATAAAAATTACCAATAGCATAATTTCGGCTTCGCTGACGCTCGTCGAAGATGCTAGGCGCTATGAATTCTGATTATGCAAGGCAAGAAAATTTGGCAAAAATATCAATTGATCCTCCGTTCAAACAAAAAAACAGAGGAGTCAAGTCTAGTAATATATAGTTATGGATTCTTCCCTCTCCTAACAAAGAATGTAATTTTCATTACTAGACATGACGCCGTTCCCCGTTCGTTTGCTTGGTAATCAAGGGGCCCGATTAAGGCAATTAGTTAAGTCTACTTCGGTTCCATCAACAAAGTTAAATTTAAAGCCACTGTCGTTGACGTCCCAATTATTTGACAAACACAATGTATCGTTAGCCGTGGCGGCCAGAAATACGGTGTAGGAGGAACTGCTGGAGTTGCTCGTGTTTGAGTCCACTTGCATCTGATAGCCCATTAAGCCATTAGATAACAGCATAGGGCCTGTAACGTCAAAGTTGTGTGTGGCACCGAAGTCCGAAAATGCTAATTCACCGTTGCAACTCGAGTTATCATAGGCCATTCGGTAGACATTGAAATCATTTGTTTCACTCAAATAGACACGATCAACTACCCACCTCGCTGGCGTATCAGTTGGAGTGGGAGTAATCAGTTGGCATCCCGGAGTGTCCCAGCAACCGACGTATTCGGCTGAGCCCGTTGTGCATTCTGGCGCTCGATCAATCGTGCCATGGGGCTGTGATGTTTCGTTGGAACACGAAGCTGCCATCAGAAAAGCCGGTAAGATAAGAGGTAATCGCATTTTTACTCCTAAAGAAATTACAGTGTTGCATGCTGTTTAGATAAGTAACGATACCATACAACAACTTAGTTGCCCATGTGCTGATTCGTTTATCGCAGGCTTTACTCTGTAATTCTTATAAAGGAGAAAAAATGGAGTCATACTTAAGCGCCCCCATTGACCCTCAACCTGAATTCGCCAACAATAACGAAGATATTTTCAAGTATTTGTAAAAAATGCTTAACACGCGTTTCCACGCAGTGAGGCTGGTCGTTATGTTTCAGAGGAAAAATGCAAATCACTCTTTTAAGGCACGGCAAACCTGACATTCCACCGCTTGATAAAATAAGCGCAGCTGATTTCGGCGAATGGGTTCAGGCATATAATGATTCAGGGTTATGCCAGTCATCAAACCCAACGAAGGAGGCAATGAGTCATGCACATACATGTGATGCAGTAGTATGCAGTGACTTACCAAGATCAATAGACTCCGCAAAGGTACTGAATACTGATAACGTTGTATTATCAGATTCCATATTTAATGAAGCTGGATTGCCAGTTGCAAATTGGCGTTTACTAAAATTATCACCAAAAGCATGGGCTCTTATATTTAGGGTCCTCTGGTTGCTGGGTTATTCTAGAAACGCTGAGTCATACAAGGAAGCAAAAAAAAGAGCCACCGTTGCTGTTGAAAGGCTTACGGAAATTGCTCTAGAACACCAGCGAGTATTGTTTGTTGGTCATGGAGTTTATAATCGCATTTTAGCCAATGAGTTAAGAAGGTCAGGCTGGGTGGGACCAAAGAGCCCAGGTTCCAGTCATTGGAGTTTTGGTATTTATGAGCGTAATAAAATATAAATCTGAGTTTGATCGTTGGGCGCTCAATAAAAGTCATGTGATTTGAGGGGAAGGTATGTCATCGAATGCAGATGATCCAAAGGTAGCTCAAGCAGCATCCCCTCGACAGTGGATCAGATTAGTTGTGGTGTATCTGTTCATACCACTGGTTCTCCTGGTGTGCGGAGGAGATTTCGGTTGGTGGCAGGCGTGGGCCTATTCCCTGTTGATTGTTGCCGCCGGCCCAGGGGGGCGCATTTGGGCGGAACGGCGGCATCCGGGATTGATGGCCGAACGACAAAATATGGAGAAGGCCCAAAGTGCGAAAACCTGGGACAAAGTGCTTGCGCCGCTGATGGCGCTGAGTGTGAGTTTTCCACCGGTTATTGTAGCCGGGCTGGATCATCGCTTTGGCTGGTCACCCGTATTTCCGTCGTGGCTCATCGTGCTCGGCTTCCTCTCGATCTCGCTGGGATACGCTTTCGCTGCGTGGGCATTGACAGAGAACCGCTTTTTCTCCAGCGTGGTACGTATTCAGACGGAACGAGGACATGTGGTGTGTGATACCGGCCCGTACCGATTTGTTCGGCATCCGGGTTATGCTGGAAATATGTTGGCACTCCCGGGTATGGTGCTGGCCTTAAGCTCGATGTGGACACTTATTCCGGCGGCGGTGGCGCTAATCGTCACGGTGATTAGAACGGTGCTGGAAGACCAGACTCTACAGGACGAGTTGCCGGGCTATCGCGATTATGCGCGACGCGTGCGCTATCGGTTGGTTCCGGGGATTTACTGAAAGGGCTCATCGGTACGATTTGATGGGGCAGGTGGGAAGAGTTCGTTTTCAGAATATTCAAGAGAGCGTGTAAGGAAAAACCGGGCCAGAGAGCATGACTACTAAGCGGTGATTGCGCCAGAAGATCGGGGTCAGGCTTGAGTAGTTGAATAGCTAAATATTTCTATTTGTCTAACCTATTTCTACTTATGATAAAAATTTCTATTTTATATTGTAGTGATTAAAACAAAGGGATAGAGACAAGTTATATAGTTAGTGGAAAACCAGCCTCGTTCACCAAAGAATGTAATTTTTATTATTATATGATACTAGTCTTAACACTTTCCTCCCTCTAATGAAATATTCGAATGCAATTTCTTGTACAGGCGTCCAACTGCTTAGTATGTAAATGAAAGACGGCCGTTTAAAAAGAATTTAACCACTGCCTACACTTTGGCGTGGCGCCACCGCGCTCTGATGCTAATCATTAGGTATGCGGGAAGTTATCCCAGTAAGGTGTATCGATATCTATATGCTCTGAAAGGAATTCAAGGAAAGCGCGAGCCTTAGCTGTGAGATACTGCCGATGTGGGTAAACTACATATATTGAAATAGGCTTGATGTGATAGTCGGTTAATACTGGAACAAGGCGCCCATTTATTATGTCATCACCCACCAAAAATGTTGGTGCCATGGATATGCCACCACCACTCAGCATAATTTTTCGCAACGCTAAGCTATTGTTACTGACTATTTCTCCCTGAACTTTAATATTAATAAATTGATTATCTCTACTTAAAAATTGCCACTGGTTAGGGGCATCCCAGAACTGAAACAGCAGGCAGTTGTGTTGGGTCAGGTCATCAGGTGTTTCTGGTTTGCCATGTTGTTTTAAATAATTTGGAGATGCGCATACTACATATCGGCACGGGGAAATACGTTTGGCAATCAGCGAAGAATCCGGCAGCTCACCAATTCGAATGGCGATATCGATCCCTTCGTCGACGATATCTACCAGCTTGTCGCTAATAGAAAGCTCCAGGTTCAGTTCGGGGTAGGTTTGTCGAAGTTGCGGTAACAAGGGTGCCAGGTGAATGATACCAAATGAGCTGGGTGCAGATAAGCGCAACAGCCCTTTGGGCTCGGCCTGCATGGCATGGATTTCACCCTCAGCGTTTTCCAGCTGCATTAACGCTGAGTGACTTTGCTGGAAAAACCGCTGGCCAGCTTCAGTCATGCTGAGCCGTCGAGTCGTGCGATTCAGTAATCTCACTCCCAGGCGTTTTTCCAAACGGGTAATGTATTTACTGACCACAGAGCGGGACAGGTCCAGTTCTCTGGCTGCTGTTGTAAAGCTGTTGGCCTTCACTACCTCAACAAAAACCGCAATATCGGTTAAATGTTCCATAATTAGTCGATATATGTGAACAAAATATTTCCTAAATAGTAGATTATCTTTTCAATATTTACAAATATACTTGTGTCCGTTGATAGTCAATTTTGAAATTGGGTGGGTTTAGCCTGATTGGCTGCCCGGAGATGGCAATCAAAGGAGAAATAATATGTTCGCAATCAATCATGCAGCGACTGCGCTCGTCATTAAGAAGAAATACCCACAAACACCTATTTGGCTGCTCTTGATATCCGTGCAATTGATGGAACTTGTGTGGGTTGTCCTGAATTTTCTCGGAATTGAATATTCCTCTACCGAATCTAGTGTGTCTTCAGTCCTTGATGTGCATTTAACTTACATGCCTTATTCGCATTCAATTTTCTCAACCGCAATAGTCGCCCTCATCGCCTGGCTGGTTATTGACAGATATTTGCATAGCCCAAAAATTGCGTTAGCCGTGGTAATAGGCATTGCATCCCATATCGTGCTGGATATGTTGACGCATACTCAAGACATAGTGGTGGCACCTTTTCTTGAACTGGAAAAAATTGGTCTTGGCGTGTATTCAGTACCAATAGCTGCTTTCCTGATTGAAACGTTTTATGGGGTTTTCTGCTGGTGGATATACAAAGGCAGCATCCGGTTGCTGGTAAGCATTGTGGCTTTTAATCTCGCCAATTTTTCTTTTTTCAGTACGGCAATTTCCGGCCCCGAGGCTTTTCTTGCGAACCAGCCTTCGTTGCTGACAAGTGTTGTGTTATTACAGATCGTTTTAACTCTGGTGGTCGTTGGCTCGCTCAGCCAGAAAAAAGCAGGGATTATAACAATATCTGCTGTTAGTTCGTCGTAAAAGTTCAGTTAAAAGGATTAGAGCATGGAGATAAAGAGATTAGATCATGTTGGAATCAGGGTAATGGATTTTACCAGATCCGTTCAGTTCTACAGAAAACTGGGCTTCCAGGTCATTAGAGAAGACTTTAAAGAGGGTGTTGTCGTATTAAAGCACCCTGCGGGAGTAGAGCTTAACTTACTGGACAGCGGAAATGATAACCATGGCAACAAAAACGTTCTCATGGATGTTAAATCGAATTACCCCGGTTATACGCACTACGCACTGGAAGTATCATCTGTAAAGCGCGCGAAAGACTTTCTGGAACAAATAAATGTGAATATCACTGAAGGGCCGGTGACATTCGGCGATGGCAAAACTTCCATTTTTGTGCGCGATCCTGATTTAAACGTCCTGGAATTCACTGAATTGCCTAAAACGTAAAAAGCTCGTGAACTTAGAGTTATATAATTAAAGGGGATATCTTAGCGCTCAATAAAACGGGGCAGGCATTTTACGAGCAGACGTGCCAGGTCTTGCCGTGTTACCAGTTACAAAAAAAATGCCCTCACGACAAGACCTGACACTTGTTTTCGACTACTCCACCCGAGTGAATACAACCGAACCATCAACTGTATCGGTGATTGTTAGATTGGCTCCATCTACTGCTACGGTCAGGTCACCCACCGGGTTTGATAGCCCACCTTGACCATCGCTTTGCCCAGATACGGTCACAGAAAATGCACCGCTCGTGCTATTCCACGTATAAGTACCGGTTTCAGCGGATACGGGCACAATCGCACCGATATTGGTATCAAACTCAGTATTGTCCGTATGCGCGATGAGATAATCAGTCTCATTTAAAAAAACCAAAACATGGTAGTCCGTAGTGGAGCCGTCGGACAATATCCATGCCCCGATAATATCGCTTGCGGAAGAAATCTTGGGTAGGTCGGCTGAGAAACCATTAGCGTCAGAAAGTGTTAAATTACTGCCATTAACCGCTATAGACATTTCAGCTACGGGGTTCGAAAGCCCACCTTCACCATCACTTTGACCCAAAGCCGTTGCCGTAAATACACCTGTTAAAGGATTCCATGTATATGTGCCGTATTCAGCGGACACAGGTACGGTTGCGCCGATTACCGCGTCGGGTTCAGAATTATTGGTGTGGGCAAGAACGTAACGCGTATCGTCTACAAACACTATTACATTGGTATTGGACGTGCTGCTCTCAACCAGTTCCCATGCCCCAACGATGGAAGGGGCCGGATCTAGGGTTATCACTTCGATAAAGGTTTCTCCGTCAACCGACTTCACAGCGGTTATCGTGTTGCTATCACGAACATGGCTAACGGTATAAGTATAATTTCTGCCATCCCCATCCACACCGCTCACCTCCCTGTTTAAATCCGCATATGTACATAAATGATCGCTACCGCAGTAAACAATATCCTCGATGGACTCCAGTTCCGCGTGAGTCAGGGAAAAAGTTTCTTCGGCCCCTAGCGTGCAATTCCCCGCACCATCGGAATTGAAGGTGTCGGAACCGGTCATGGTTATCCCGTCCGAAGTATAGGAATAAGCAAAACCACCTTCGGTGCCATTGGCGCAACCGCTCGATGTCATTATGCTGGTCGCCGTTCTTCCAGCCAGGCTGATGGTATACAAGCCGTTGTCGACTTCGTTGTCGATTCCCTGTGTAGCCGCTGTCGTATCGATGGTAGTAATCGCATCATCCAAAGAGGAAGCGTTGGTTACGTCAACATCCAAGGTTTCTACGAAATCAATCAGGCCAGACATTGTATCGGCGGAAACGGAATCCAGACTGTAGTTAGTGTTCGGATCAGCTATGGACGCTAAAATTTGCTGAACCACATACTCCGTTACCGGATTGATATCGACGGTTTCTGACAGTGCGATAGCTCTTACCTTATTGCTGGCGTTGTCTGTTATCTGCACAACCAAATCGCTGGATAGCGTCTCTGTGGTCTCCAACACATAGGCGCCGTTGTCATCGGTGGTGGCCGTAGCCAACACGCCCCCGACTTGATCGCCATTATCGTCAATTCTGATCAGCTCGACCGTGGCATTGGGGAGCTGCGTCAATCCGGTGACCGCAGCCTGTAAATCCGGCACTAGCAATGTTGCCAGCCGTGTCATTAGAGTCTTGTTTTCAAACAATGCTACCTGATTGGCAACAACTGACACCTCACCTGAAATTGTCGTGCCAGTGACCTGCCCAGTGCCATCATTACCGCCGCCACTGCCACCGCCGCAACCGGCAAATGCAAGAAACAAACTAAACAGAAAAACTATTAACCAAACTCTTTTACTCATCACCATCCCCTATATCGTCATACCTTTTAGTTCGTATAAAAACCAGTAGCAGCCAGCACAACATGAACACCAAACCGGTTGTTGACAATGCTCCGCCGCCACCGTCTGAACCACCACTACCGGCGCCATTACTTCCTGGCCCATCTCCTGACCCGGGGTCGGGATTTTGGTTACCGTTATCTGGCGTCCCATTACCCGAATCTTGATTACCGTTTGCATCAACGACCACCGCAATACCACCCGGATCGCGAACCACGCCGTCCGCGGAGGCGTCGGCATCGTTCGGACCACCATCTTCTATTGTCAGCTGCACACAGAAATTTCCTTCATTCAGACCGGCGACATAAGTTGCATCACCCGGGGCGGGACAAACTCCCGGCTGGCCAGGTGCCGATGAAACAACGTTGTCGGCATTTTCTACGAAATCGAACCAGCCGGTATCCGCAAAATATTTGCGGTAGGTGGCGTCAGGCGGTATAGCCACTGATAATGGCTGCACGATTCTGGCGGAAGCACCGCTTTCCAAGCCGGTGACTTCGAAGTCAAAAATACCAGCCGGGAAATCGAACTGATTGGGGTCGGCGTTGGAAGCGACACCACCCGCCGCGCCGCCGTGGTTGTTAATATCGTCAATGCTCACCTGAGCGCCGCCGCTACCGCTGGCAAATGCTGTTTGTCCCAGCCGCAAATCAAGGCCGGCATCTGTTTGCAACACAGCGCTATTGCTGGTATCGGTGGGTAGCAGATTGGGTTCGTCAACCGCGTCGAGATAATCGGGTATCCTGTCCATATCCGAGTCACTAATCCCTTCATCCGCATCAGCAATACCATCGCCATCGGTGTCCGATGTATCGCTCAATACCGGCGCGGTGGTCGTTACGTTAATTAACGCTTTTGCATCCGCGCTCAATACAGGAACACCGTTATCGGAAACCAGGGTTGCAAGCTGGTAAATACCCTCCACTAAACTGGAAGGATCAAAGGTAAAGGTGGCGGCGGTATAGCCCTCTTGCGGGACCAAGCTATTATCTGTGCCGCTCCAGTCAAACGCGTGGCTGTCATTCGGGTTCGGGTCATTGATTTCCACTGACAACTCAACGACACCGGCGCCGGTTACCACCGTTGTGACCGGCTTACCTCCCTGGCGAATCACCAGTGAAACCGCCGGTGCGATATTCGTCTCCACGATCGTAACAATGTGTTCGGATACCGCGCCCGGCACCGCGTTAACCGGCGTGCCCAATGTAAAGACAATAGTTTCCTCGCCCTCTGGCAGGGCGTCCGCAACAGTATTCAGTGTTATGGTGCCTTGCGTGCCTGAGGTGATTTCAACGGTACCACTACTTGCGTTGTGATCTGCCGGATTCGCCGCTGTTCCACCCACCGTATAGGGAACGCTAACCGGGTAAGCCACAGCGTTACCATTTAGCGTTACATCAATCGTGACCGACGATCCCTCATCCACGGTTTCGGACGGGGAAAACGACACCATTGGAATCACGTCGACGATTTGTTGGGCCGTTGCCGAGTTACCGGCCTGGTCCGTCGCGATCCATGTCACGATATGGCGGCCCGGAGTAAACGGTCCCGGAGTGTCCGCCACCGGCGTGATAGCACCATCCAGTACATCACTGGCCGTCACGCCGCTGAAATCCACCGGCGTTAGCGGTCCCGTGGAATTGACCACAATATCGGATGGTATGGTCAGCATCGGGTCAACATCGTCCACTG
Organism: Gammaproteobacteria bacterium; assembly: GCA_050116575.1. Classification (GTDB taxonomy): domain Bacteria; phylum Pseudomonadota; class Gammaproteobacteria; order SZUA-152; family SZUA-152; genus JAKEGK01. The sequence goes on from JASFOJ010000134.1 coordinate 10,965, forward strand.
CAATGTTTCCGCCTTGCAGGTATTCATCCAGGTTGCTGAGTCCATCGCCGTCCAAGTCACCCGCGGCGTCGGATGGGTCGTTCATATCAAGGCCGTTGGCCGACTCAAAACTGTTGGGCAAACCATCGCCGTCGTTATCCAGTGATGTCACGACAATCGTGCTTGGCTCGGACGAAATATTGTCGGCAGCGTCTCGTGCGGTAAAGGTTACGGTGGTCGTGCCAAGGCCAAACGTGGCAGGGGCATCATCCGTTACATCGACGACGCCATCGACACCATCTTTCGCGGAAGCGCCCGATAAGAAGTCAACGATGCGGCTATCGCTGGAAGATACGCTGTTGCCGGATACTAACTCAATGGAGACACTCGCGGGTACTGTTAAGATCGGCGGTACGCTATCCACCGCCACATCGGTTCCCTGCTCATACTCTTCCAGATTGGTCAGGCCGTCACCGTCCAAATCGCCGGACGCATCAGCCGGATCATTCTGGTCAAGACCGTTGGCGACCTCAAAGCTATTCGGCATTCCATCGCTGTCATTGTCCAATGAGGTTAGCGTAATAGTACTGGGGCCGGCGCTATTGTTGCCTGAGCTATCAGCGGCGGCGAAAATCACTGTGGTTACTCCCAACGCAAGGGACGCAGGCGCGTTGTTGGTCACAGGAACGACGCCATCTACATTGTCCATTGCCGTCGCCCCACCTAAGAAACTGGCAATACGGCTATCGCTTAACGCAAGACTGTTACCGGCATCTAACTGGATGCTAATATCGGCCGGTACGACTAGCGCGGGAGCAGTGGTGTCCGCTATGGTAAATGTTGCCGTATTGGTTCCCGTGTTTCCGGCACTGTCAGTGGCCGCAAACGTAACAACGGTATCGCCTATAGGAAATTGCGAGGGCGCATCGTTAACGATGCTTGCATTATCGATCGTCCCGTCCACATTGTCTTGCGCATAAACCATTTCCAAAATTGATGCTATTTCCGTATGGGTCGCCGGCGTGCCATTGGCATCGACGGCACCAATGAAAAACTGGTAAGGTGGGTTCGCGGGCCCCGGCACAACGACCACTTCCGGCGCCGTCGAATCCGAAACAGTAACGCCAAATGATAACGTCGAAACGCCTTTGAAGCCGTCATCGGCTTCAACAGTAATGGTGAAATGTCCTAGATCAATTGCTGTGGGGGCCAGGCTAATAGTGTTGCCGGTGATGGTGGCAAAAGCCGGGCTGCTCATCAATGACAAGGTGGGTACATCGCCGTCGGCATCGCTGACTTCCACAATCACTTCCAGTGTTTCACCGACATCCACGATTTGATCCGAAATGGGGGTGATTACGGGAGGCTGAGTAGTTGTCCTGCCGGGATCATTGGGTGCAACATCGGCGTTATCACCTACACCGTCACCATCGGTGTCGACAGTCTCAAAGGTATCAAACGGAAACGCGTCCTGGGTATCTGTTACACCATCCATATCCAGGTCAGTAGCTCGACCGTACAATATAATATAATCATCGGAATCTGCCGTTGGATTATTCAGATCTGGGGTGTACTGTGAAACTATGTCAACATAACCGTCACCGTTGACATCTCCCAAAGTGTGATCACCCATGGCGGTGTTTTGCTCGGAAAAACCGTAGCCGATTGCAGATACAATGGGCTTTTTGATATGGTCTATCATGATACCGTCAGGTGTTCCCAGTCGTAAATAAACATCGGTCCTGCCAGCGATAGTCAGATCAGTAAAAGCATCACCGTTAATATCGCCTGCTTTAAGCTCCTCTCCCTCCAGTCTTATCGGGAATGTTAAGAAAATTATTTGGTCAAACAGCAATTCCCCCAAATTTTCTGTGGCGTTATCCTGAGTTGCCGATGAGCCGATAGACGCTCTACCATAGAATACCCATGCAGCGCCATTTCCTAAAAAATTAGGATTGAGACTCCTTCCCCCACTGAAAACCACATCGGCGTAGTTGTCACCATTAAAGTCACCGGCGACAACAGCAGGTCGCGTACTCGGCTCAAGATCAGAGTTATTGCCACCGGTGGCGTAGTATAGGTAATCAAAATTGGCGGCTTGCTGGTTACCTAGTAGCAAAATACTTACAGTACTTGTGCTACTGTTAATTCCGCTTTTGGTAGAAAACACAAACTCACCATAGCCATCGCCGTTGACGTCGCCTGTGAATTTCAGCGTCGGCTTGCGTGTAAAAGTCGTACCGTTATCGGTGTAGAGCCAAGGCGTGACATCAAAAGGTGCGAGTATGGGCGGGGAATCCGGCGTTGCAGGAGGAATATATACTCCATCTGTACTACCGGGAAAAACCAATATGTCACCTGGGAAATATGTAGCTGTCCCGGCACAAGTGGCTGGAAGGTTCGCATCAATGATTGCAATGTCATCAAAGCCGTCACCGTTGGCATCACCACCGCCGGCGACCTCTAGAAATACATGTCCATTTTTAGGCGCCAAAATCGTGTGTGGCGCAGCGTCGAGTCCGGCAGGACCACCATGAAAAATATAGATCGCTGAGCCGCCGGTATTGCAGCCTGTTAGAATCTCGCCCGCAGCGAGCACAATGACATCGTCATAACCATCGCCGTTAATATCACCTGCTCCACTGACACGGGCGCCAAAATGCTCATTGACACCCTGATCGTCATATTCCTGCAACTGGTCCAGCGATCTTACATTCACACCAGGTAATGCTTGGTAGCTATTGTTCCCGTAATACTGGCCAAGTACATCTAAATTGTCATTAACGGGGCGAGACAGCTTCCCTGTTGCGCTTCCGAGGTAGAGCTCAATTTCTCCTTGACCGCTATTGTATTCCGGGTCGGCAAAGATCGCGTCTTCATAGCCGTCGCCAT
>JASFOJ010000135.1:0-13643 GCA_050116575.1 Gammaproteobacteria bacterium
TTTACTGAAAAAAGATGAATTTTTTCCATCGTCCTGCGTCTCAATAAAAAATTAGCCCTCTTTAATTGCATAGATCGAAACGATGACTCCGGATCAATACGTAAAAATGCGCGGAGCATCCATTTTACCGGGTTAACCGTACCTTTACAGGGGTGTTTTATGCAATAACGGGGTAGAGTATCATAGGCTTCAGAAATTTGATGTCTCCAAATCCATATGGTCATTGAATGAATACTTTTACGTCCGTATTTACCGTTGCTTTAACCCGGGTTGGAGCGCTACAACCGTGGCTAACAATTCAACATACCCGTCTCTGGCGCGCCAGCCGGCGGACTCTTCCACGGGTATTTACCGGCTTCATTATCGGAAACCAACCCCGGAAAAATGCCCCGCTGCCCGTTCTTGCCCGGGTGAAACTGATCCGTGAAAGCGCCGCTGCCCGGACCGCGGATTCGCTGTCCCCGGTTATTCTCTGTGCGCGTTTGCCGGGGCCGGCACTTGGATTCAGCCTTGAAAATGACGCGTAGTCACACAATTTATTATAGGTGCCGGCAATTCACGCCGGGTAAAATTCGGTATAACATTCGCTAAACGCCCAAATCGCCGGTTGTTGCCGGGCGACCGGCGCTTTTACCACAACAATAACGACAACTCGGCAACAATTTTTGTAATTACAGGGTAAACTTAACGAAACAGCCACATAAGGTGCATTATGAACATTCTTTCTCTAGCAAATCGAACCCATTTAGCCGCAACGCTTTTCATGTTCACCACGGTATTATTACCGCTGCAAAGCATGGCCGCCGACGCGGAACACGGTGAAAAACTGTATAAGGAGCGCTGCCACGGGTGTCATGACACGCGGGTACACACACGCCCCAACCGCATCATCCACACCTATGAAGACCTGGTAAACCGTGTTCGCTTCTGTGATACCCAGGCCAAAGCCGGATTTTCCGACAGTGATATTAACGATGTGTCAGAATATCTGAATAAAGAGTTCTATCATTTCCTCAAGGTGAAAGACAATGAGTGATCTTAGCGGAGAATCCTGCAAACCCATGGAAAAGGGAACGCCGCCGCTGTCGGCGGACGAGGCAGGAACATTGTCACGTCAGATAAATAGTGACTGGCAGATTCAACAGGACCCGGCGCAGATACAGCGCACTTTCAAATTCAAAAACTATTACCATACCATCGCATTTGTTAACGCCGTGGCCTGGATCGCCAACCAGGAAGACCATCACCCGGACCTTGAAGTCAGCTATAACCGTTGCGTGGTACACTTCAGTACCCATTCCATCGGCGGTCTTTCGGAAAATGATTTTATCTGTGCAGCCAAGATTGATGCGTTATTTCCGGAGCAATAACAACGCACCCGCCAATGCCGTTCTCACGGCACAAATGGATTTCTAGAGCTCCATGCACCGTCTGACCCATGGCCAAGCGTAAATTAACCCGTCGCCAGGCGTGGCGTATAGAAAAAATCCAGAAGGAACGACTTTCACGGGCACAACACAAATCGCGCAAGGCCGAAAATCTGCTCGAACAGGAAAGCCTGGGACCGGAACAGACGGGTCGTATCATTGCCCACTACGGCGCCAATCTCGATGTGGAAGATATCCAGGGCCATGTTCACCATTGCCTGACCCGCGCCAACCTGCCAAAACTGGTTTGCGGTGATCGCGTTATCTGGCAGGCTACGGGACAAAACCTGGGCATCATTTCCTCTCTGGTGCCGCGCACCTCATTGCTCAGCCGGCACGGTTATCACAATCAGCCAAAACCCGTTGCCGCCAACATTGACCAAATATTGGTCGTGGCCGCTCCCGTCCCCCAGTTGGATGAGGACTTGATCAACCAGTATCTGGTTGCCGCCGAATTAACCGCGATTCGCCCCGCCCTGGTGATCAATAAAACTGACCTGCTGTCGGCCGCGGAAAAAAACGCCATCAATACGCAGTTGGCGGTCTATCAACAAATTGGATACACCATTATTTATGCCAGTACCCGACAGCGCGACGGGCTCAGTCAATTGCTGGACTGCCTGAAAGACAAAACCAGCATTTTTGTCGGCCAATCCGGGGTGGGCAAATCCTCGCTGATCAACATGCTGATTCCCGATGCCGGTATCCGCGTGGGCGAACTCTCCGAGGCAACGGGACTGGGCAAACACACCACGTCGGTGACGGTGTTGTACCACTTGCCCGGCGGCGGGGACATTATCGATTCACCCGGTGTACGCCAGTTCGGTCTGGGGCCGGTATCCCGTGAACAACTGGCGCAGGGATTTGTGGAGTTTCAGGCGTTTGTCGGGCAATGCAAATTCAAGGATTGCACCCATCAACACGAACCGGATTGCGCCATCAAGCATGCCGTGGACACCGGAACAGTCAGCCGCCAACGTTATGAAAGTTTTTTACGGCTGGCAAGAGACTGACCCAATGCCAGTCCGGTAAAACCTCAGCGTTTACAGATGGTAGTTTTAACCCCAACTCTGCCACTTACGCTGCCTGCTAAAACAAAAAACGGAAAAAATTTCAATCAATCCCATTGTTGCAAAATCTCGGGCCGGTAGATCAGTTTCGATCTGCCTGCTGCGTGCTATGCAGCCTATTCAGGAGTTGAGCCGGTGGTTCAGCTGCGGTGAAATACTGAAACACATCGACACCAATATGGAAACAACTATTCATTACAGGACGATATGAACCTTAGTCGACAAATTTTTACAATAACAAGGTTAAATATCAGCACCAGCGAATTAGAAATCCAAAAATATTTTCGTTAAAAATCACATTTTCACCTTTTTTTGACTCGTGGTCCGTTGCAACCGGGACTATAATTAGCAACACCGGGACGTACCGGGATGGAACTTAAATTATTCAGGGATAGTGGATCGGGTATTGGACTTGCACAGGCTCGATGTACGCTAACCAACCCGTAAGCCGTTACCCAGTAAATCGGCGCACCATTTTGTATCATATGAAATCAGGGGGATCGTGATATGCGGCACAACAAAACGCGATGCTACTATGGCTTTGCGCTGCTTGGATTGTGTTTGCCGTTTACGGCTGAAGCGGATGAACATGTCAGCCAACTGGGCCAATTGATCGATAACCAGTTCCGCAGTTACGCGGAAAATCTCAGCGCCTCCCAAAGTCATCGCGCACTGGCGCGCCGCCCGACTAACAGCCCCGCTATCCTGGACGTTGGTTTTGACATCGACCCGACCCCCATTGATCACCAGTCGCTGCTGGAGCCGCTGGCCAGCAATCAATCCTCCCGTGTCCTGTATATTCCGAGATTTCATATTCGAACCAGTTACCTGGACGGCTGGAACGCCGGCGCTTTCTACTCGTCGGTGCCGGACAGTGATATCCAGATTTATGGTGGGGAACTGCGGTATTCGCTGAATGCCCATAACCGGTCTGTCCTGCCATCGTTGTCGGTAAGGGGAACCTACAGTCAACTGACGGGCGTCAGTGATTTATTTGTTACTTCCACAGGCGTGGAGGTGTCGGTTTCCAAGGGATTTTCAAACTTTACACCCTACGCCGGGGTTGGCACCACCTGGCTGGACGGCGAATACCAACTGGACGGCTACACGTCACACCTGACCGAGAACCGGTATTTTCTGGGACTGCGGTTTGACCTTGGCCTGTTCAACCTGTCGGCGCAAACCGAGCAAACGGGTGAAACATCCACCACCAAGGCCACCATGGACGTGCGTTTCTAATAAAGAGATACAACGCAGAGACGCAAAGATCCTAAAAGTGTTAGCTTAAGTTCCGCGCTTATAATCAACGAGCAACGATTGCCAATGGCTAGTGACTGGCTGTCGGATTCACAAGAATCATAACATATTGTGGAATGAAACGGACTCGGCAGGTATTAAATTGCAAGGCAGGTAACTTGGGTAAAACTTCTGTTTTTCTTCGCGCCCCTGCGCCTTTGCGTTAAATTTATGTTTTTTGCTACAGCGTAGACTGGTCCAGGTTGATAGCCCGGTCAAGGCCGATAAGCCGGTGCATGTTTTTAGCGCCCCGCATATTGGCGTTCTTTAAATCGGCACCGCTGATATCCGCACCTGCGAAATCCACTTCCCGCATATCACTGCCGCTAAAGTCCGTCGCAACCAATTTGGTAAAGGACAAACTGGCCTGGTTGATTTTGGCGTTGACGAGTTTTGCATTGGCGAAATCACTGCGGGAAAAATTCGACTCACCCATGATGGCATCGGTCAGGTCCGCCCAGGTAAACGTCGCGTTTTTGGCGGTGACTTCCCGCAAATTACTGTGGCGCATATCGGCGCTGGAGAAGTTGGCTTCTGAAATATTCGCGCCCCGAAATTGGGCTTTGCGCAAACTGGCGCTGACAAAGGAAGTGCGAAACGCGTTGGCACCGCGCAAATCACTTTTATCCATGTTGGCTTGGTAGAAATCCGCCGCGAATAACAAGGAATGCTGCAAATTGGCGTAGGACAAATTGGCGCGTTTGAGATTGGCACCGGACAAATCAGTGTGGCTTAGATCAACGGATTTTAAAATGGTGGCTTCAAAGTTGGCACCGCGTAAAATCGTTCCGAATAAATCCGCCCCCTTGAGGTTCACCTTGCGCAGATCAACACCGCTCAGGTTACTGTCACCAAGATAAGCCTTTACCAGACTGGCGTCCGTTAATATAGCGCCGGCCAGGTTGATGTTACGCAAACTGGCGTTGTCCAGCCGTGCATTGGTCAGATTGGCGTTTGACAGGTCGGCCCCGTCCAGCACCACACCCCTCAGATCGGCATCTTCCAGGTTTGCACCGCGCAGGTTGGCGCCTGCCATCAGCGAACCGTTTAATTCCGTGTCCCGGAGATTGGCACCGCTGAGATCCGCGTTCTGAAAATTGGACTCTTTCAGTTCGCTGTAGCGGAAATAGGTATTTTTCAGCTTGGCGCCACGAAAATTGCTGTTATTGAGATCAAGGTCGGAGATATTCTTGCCGGAAAAATCGACGGGTTTCAGATTGCCGGTCTGGGCAATTTCCCGCATCACATCCACTTTGGACATGGGTTTGGCATAACCGCTGCGTTTACTGGCGGCGGAACAACCGGCGAGCGCCAGGATGCCGACAACAATCAGCGTATAAAAGGGGAGTTTTCTCATAAAGACGGTTTTTCTATCTAATACAGATCGATACTAACCCATAAGACCAATACAACGGGTAATGGTTTGACAAAATTTGGCGGTTTTTTTGGCGATATAAATACTGACTATATCCGTTATTGAAAATAAAAGCAGTTTAAAATGCACCGCGAACCCATAACCATCTGTTTTTTAGCGTTTTTTCGACTGGCTTGTGCTATTTTCAACCTGCAATACCATCGCGTATTTCACGGAAAAACCGTTGAATCGCCATTTACTGTACAAAATTTTGCAGAAAATACGCCAAAATCGTGCTACCGGCGGCTCGCCGGTTTATTCGCCACCTGATCACGCAGGTAGACCGGCAACGCCTCGGCGGCGGTGACCCACTGCTCTTCGCTAAAAAGCCCCGCAGCCAACTGTGCCACGGAACGTGCCTTGGGATAACGATGATCGTCGATCACCGTGACACAGGGCAGGCGATTGGCTAGTAACGTCCCATAGCTCTGCCAACCACTACCTACACCCACCCATTGCTCAGACTGGTCATCCACAGTGAGCTTGCCGGGCGCCACCAGCTGTTCCGGCGCCACCGCGGTAACGCGGGCATTGTCATCAGGACGGCGATATTGGCCCCAATAAATTTCTTTCATGCGCGCGTCAATGGCCACCATCAGGTTGTTATACGCACTCCCCTGGGCCAGGGCGGCCAGGGTGGACACCGGTACTACGGGTAAATCCGCGCCGAAGGCGATCCCCTGGGTGACGCCGGCGGCGATACGCACGCCGATGAACGATCCCGGTCCCCGCCCAAAGGCGATGGCATCAAGCTGGTTCGCCCTTAATTGGGCCGCTGCCATCAATTCATCAATCATCACCAGGATTTTACCGGCGTGCTCTCGGGGCGCGATTTCATAGCGTTGTTCCATGTCGTCGCCGATCATAAGCGCCGCGGAACAGGCCTCGGTTGCCGTTTCAATAGCCAGTAGTTTCATACGCCGGCCTCGGCAACCGTATGACGGCCGAAAAACTGCTCCACGTCCGCCAACTGATGGGTGACAGTCATCGACGGCAGATTTTTTAAAAAGATTTTGCCATAGGGTTTTGAACTAAGACGGGGATCACACAACATCAATACCCCCCGGTCGTTGGCGTCACGAATCAAACGCCCCACACCCTGCTTCAAGGTAATCACGGCCTGTGGAATCTGGTAACTGAAAAACGGATTTTGTCCCCGCTCTTTCATTGATCGGATACGTGCCTGTAACAGGGGTTCGTCCGGTGAGGCAAAGGGCAATTTATCAATAATCACACAAGAAAGGGCGCGGCCTTTGACATCCACCCCTTCCCAGAAACTGCTGGTACCCACCAGCACCGCGTTGCCCAGGGTGCGGAATTGATTCAACAACTCCGTACGCGGCTGCGACCCTTGCACCAGCAACGGGTAATCAATAGCGGTTTCCAGATACGCGGCGACTTCGTTCAACGCCCGGTAACTGGTCACCAAAATGAAGGTCCGACCTTCACAGGCATTGATCACCGGTACCGCCGCCTTGGCAACTGCTTCGGCATAGCGCCGGCTGGCGGGCTCCGGAAAACCCGAGGGCAAATACAACAGGCTTTGTGTTTTGAAATCAAAAGGACTTTGCCATTGACGGGTATTGCTGTGGCGAATACCCAGGTTGTCAGTGAAATGGTTGAAGCTGTCACCCACCGCCAGGGTAGCCGACGTAAACACCCAGGCCGCCTCATGATCACAGATATAATCATGAAAGGTGCGGGCAATGCTGGTAGGACTCATACGCAGTACAAAACCACGTTTATGGGTCTCGAACCAGCGCACATATTCTTCCTGTTGAACATCCTGTTCTTCCTCGTATCCTGTCGCGCCGCCTTCGCTCTGATCGTCTGGTAAATAGTCGTCCGACAAAAAACAATCGAGTCGTGCCAGTTGCTGGCGCGCCCGCTGCCAGCATTTTTCAATGCCGGTACTACGTTCCAGGTGATGCTTTAACAGTTTTTCCAGGCCCAACAGACTTTGCTGAATCTCGAACAAGCCATCGACGATCTGTTCGTCATGGGCAATGGTATCCCAGGGAGCACGGCGTTGCTGATCGCCCAGCAACAACCGGAAGTCGCGGGTCACTTTTTGCAGCCGGTCTGTCTGGTGCTGGATCGTGCCTTCATCAGCGGCGCTTTCCAGTACTTCATGTAAAGCGTCTTTCCCCAGGTCGAGCAGTTGCCGGCTTGTTAGTGACGTGCCGAAAAACTGGGTGGCAATATCCGCCAACTGGTGGGCCTCGTCGAAGATAAAACCTTCGGCGCCGGGCAGTATTTCACCGAAGCCTTCACCGCGCAGTGCCAAATCGGCGAAAAACAAATGATGATTAATGACCAGGATATCGGCCTGCTGTGCTTCCTTGCGGGCTTTCAATACATAGCAGTCATTAATATTGGGACAATCCATGCCCAGGCAATTGTCAACGGTTGAAGTCACCAACGGCCACAGGGCTGCATCTTCGGCAACACCCTCGCATTGGGCGATATCGCCGCTTTTGGTGTGTTGCAGCCAGGTTTCCACGGCGCGCAGTTGTTCCAGTTGCTCCCGGGACAGGCGACCGTCGTCCAGTTGGTTATTGAACCGGTAGATACAGGCATAGTTGGCACGGCCCTTTAATAGCGCCGTCGAGGCAGAAATGCCCAGGGCGCTGCGAACCCGGGGCAAATCGCGGAAATATAACTGGTCCTGCAGGTTCTTGGTGCCGGTGGATATAATAATTTTCTTGCCGCTTAACAGGGCGGGAACCAGATAGGCAAACGTTTTACCGGTTCCGGTTCCGGCTTCCGCCACCAATACCTCACCGAATTTCAAGGTATCGGCGACTTCCTGTGCCATCTCCTGTTGTTGGACACGCGGTGCAAAACCGTCGATGGTCTGCTGTAACGGGCCGTTGCGGTCTAATAATTCAAAAATCGATTGCATGGCGGATGTAATATACCAGTAGCGCTTGCGGGTTAACAGGGCCATGACCTTTTTATTGTTTGTCGCCGAACGAACCTGTCGACGCACTGAGCGTGGCGCCGAACACAGTTGCATTGACAACAACACTTATAACCGCACCTGGTCTATCAATAGCCACCAAAACCCCTGCATTTTGTAGCACGCGTTAAGTTACGAGGTGCCAGGCAGGGAGAATTCGATTCACGGATTGGTACGGCACGATTGCGATGGCGGGGGGAAGTTTTCCAGGCATGCCACGACTGGCCGATGTTTTTGGAACGGCTAATGGCTTTCTTGCTTGCCTGGTAATCATTAACATTGGGCTGGTCACACGCCTTTACCGTGCACCACTAACCCGCATGTGGGTCAACGCCTTATGTTAGTGAAGATAAGGCCGGTGTTGCCGAACCTGCTCGATGAGTTCCGCGTTTTTTTGTTTCAGGTGCCAGTCACCCTGGGCCAGGGTACTGGATTTAGCGGCCAGGCTCTCGGCCTGGTTATATTGACCTTGCTGATAGCGGATAACCGCCAGCCGGTGCCACAGCCGAGCGTTTCTCGGTTCAATGCGCAATGCCCGTTCCAAAATGGCCGCGGCTTTCTCCGGACTGCCGGCGTTCACCTGACGGCTGGCCTGATCCAGCAGTGCCAATACCGTACGACTGGTGGATACGGATTCATTGGAATACATGGGCGGCCCAGGTAATGCTTGCGGTTCACCACCTGTTTCACCTTCCCCGTCCGTCTCCGCCCTGGGCTCATCATCGAACACCGGTACCGGCCGGCGCACGGAATTATCGATCTGGTCACTGCTGGTAATATCCGGGGTCGGCAACGGTGTCATGTCCGGCGTGGTGCTGGCACAACCGGCCATCAATAACAACAGTCCGGTGACCAGCAGGTACACCGCCGCGCCCTTCCCCGAACAGTGATAGCCATTGAAAACATTGGATAACATCATGGTGTGTTGTGCTCTATCGTGCATTTAGATCGTGCCTTAAAACAGACCTTTCAACCAGCGGCTCACCGCCCCGTCCTCATCATCGGTACAGGACGATTTTTCTGTAGGGGCCGATCCCACTATAAACGGCAATTCTACCGTTTTTGAGCAACCAAACCCACTGCGCAAACCGTTCGTCATATCAATACTGACCATTTCGATGTTGGGGGGTTGCGATTCCATTGCTGATACCAGGCTTATTTTTTTAAAAATATCCCGCCAGATGCGCAAAGCACCCGAGGCACCGGTTAATCCGGTTGACTCATTATCGTCCATTCCTACCCACACGATGCCCAATTTGTCGCCGGTAAAGCCGGCAAACCAGCTGTCGCGTAAATCATTACTGGTGCCGGTTTTACTGGCGACCACCAGGTCATCCGGTAAACTGCGGTAGATAGCCCGGCCGGTCCCGTAGCGCGCGGCAATACGCATGGCGTATGTCACCAGGTACACATAAGTGGAATCATAAACCTGCTGAATAGACAGCGGGTAACGTTGCAACGGTTCGCCTTTAGCGGTCAACACTTCGCGAATCGCCCGCAACGGCGTGCGAAATCCACCACTGGCCAGCGTGTGATAAACCTGCGCCACTTCCCAGGGCGACAACGCCACGGCGCCCAATAATAACGAGGGATAGGGTTTGATATCACGTTCCACACCCAGCCGTTTCAGGGTTTCGATAATATTGGGTAAACCCACGTCCAATCCCAACCGGGCCGTGGACAAGTTATAGGAATTGGCCATGGCCATCACCAGTGGCACCTCGCCGTGACTCTTCTTACTGAAATTTTCCGGCGCCCAGGTATCGCCGTTATCCAGTTCCAGGCTCAGGGGACTGTCGTCAAGCGGCGTGGCCAGGGTGTATTTATCCGGGTGCGACAGCGCCGTGAGATAAACCGCCGGCTTGACCAGGGAACCAATGGGCCGAACGGCGTCCAGCGCACGGTTAAAACCGGCAAAACGCGGATTACGCCCACCCACCATGGACAACACTTCGCCGGATTCCACGCTCACCACCACCGAAGCGGCCTGCAGTTTGGCATCTTCCTTGTCACGGGACTTGCCCAGCTGACTCAGCCGGCGGGTAAAGGCGGATTCACTTTCGGTCTGCACCAGCGGATCAAAGGTGGTAAAAACCTGCAGGCCTTCGGAATTTAGATCTTCCTCGCGATAATCACGGCGTAACTGGCGGCGCACCAGATCCATAAACGCCGGGTACGAGGTGACGCCACTTTTGGCACGCTTGGTAACTCCCAGTCCTTTTGATTTGGCCTCAATCGCCTCGTGCTCTGACAGATCGCCTTCATCGGCCAGCAAATCAAGCACCAGGTTGCGCCGATCCATGGCCCGCTTGGGAAAACGGCGTGGCGAGTAATAGGACGCACCCTTGACCAGCGCCACCAGTAATGCAATTTCCTGTGGGTTCAGATTACTGATGGACTTGTCGAAATAAAAATGACTGGCCAGGCCGAATCCGTGGATTGCCCGCCGGCCATCCTGGCCCAGGAAGATTTCGTTGAGATAGGCCTCGAGAATTTCATCCTTGCTGTAATGGTATTCCAGCAGCAGCGACATAATGGCTTCGTTAAGCTTGCGGGTCAACGTGCGTTCGTTGCTGAGGAAAAAGTTTTTGACCAGTTGCTGGGTCAGAGTACTCCCCCCCTGCACCGTTCCACCGGCGCGCAGGTTTGCAACAAATGCGCGTGCAATAGAGCGCAGGGAAATACCACCGTGTTCATAAAAATTGCGGTCTTCTACCGCTAACAGCGCTTTAATCAACAACGGCGGCACTTCCTTGAGTTGCACCAAAACACGGTCTTCGGTGTGAGACGGATAGATACGGGCGATAACAGCAGGATCAAAGCGCACCAGCGGTAAATCCTCGCGAGTCTTGGCCTGTTCCACACTTAACACCTGGCGCCGGTGAAACTGCACCCGCATGGGAAGCGACGGTTCAGCGCCGTCCCAGAACACAAAATGACGTGTTACCACATAAAAGTTATCACCGTTACGCCAGTAACTGCCCGGCCGTGATGGCATATTGGTTTTGTTATAGTTAAGAACGATTAACTCGTTTTCAAACTGGTCCGCCGACAACGGCGCACCCGGATACAGTTCCAGGGGCCGCGCATAAACCTTGGCGGGTATGGCCCAGCGCTTACCTTCAAATTGAGTACGAATGGAGATATCGAGATAAACCACATAAGCACCGAACACCACTGTAAACAGGGCACCCGCCAGAACCACCCAGCGCAGGTTCTTCCAGTTTAAATATTTGCGGGTCGATTTTTTTCTACGCCGTGAACGTCTGGCCATCGTTATTTATCAATATGAAAGGTAAAAGGAACATCCGGAAATGCCGGTGTGGAAGTCGTTATTGAAATTGCAAATCGCTTTATATTAATAGACATTGTTGTATCTGACCACGGTCATGACCGGATAGGTAAAACCACGGCTGACACGATGGTTAAAAATATGAACTGGTCGACACTTTCGTTTGTTAACCATTAATCACTAACCATTAACCATTAACCATTAACTACAACCTCAACCTCTGGTCGAGCAACTGCAGTGTCGATTTCTCCCTTATAGCCACTTGCGCGGCGCCAACTATTCTTGGTAGTTGCTATTTGAGTATTACGTTATTTTGCTGTAATCCGATAAATTTCGCCGCGAATATGTAATACATACAGTTCACCATCGTTACCTTCGGCGAATGAAGCAATATTTAATCCAGACTCCAATAAATCCAACGTATCATAGGTTCCCTTGTCACTGTTATTGTCATTGGCCTTTGCGCCCCATATCGTACCGGAGCAAAAATCGCCGTACAGATAAACTCCCTGCAACCCGGTTATCTGCGCGCCGCGATAAACATAGCCGCCGGTAATCGAACAACCATGCTCATGGGAATATTCAATAACCGGATCAATAAAAGCCGGGTTATTGCAGTTCGCCGATTCATAACAGTGTGTGCCTTCCTTGCCGTTCCAGCCAAAATTGCCGGGTTTGGAAACGATGTCCACTTCTTCCCAGGCGTTCTGGCCCACATCTGCCAGCCAGATAGTGCCACTTTTGCGGTCAAAGGACCAGCGCCAGGGATTACGCAAGCCCCAGGCATAGATTTCCGGGCGACCTTTACCATTGCCGGCAAACGGATTGGACGGCGGTATGCCATAGGGATCGCCACTGTTAACATCGATTCTTAACAAGGCACCCAACAACGTTTTGGTATTTTGACCATTGCCCTGGGGATCACCACCGGAGCCGCCGTCCCCGAATCCCGCGTATAAATAACCGTCGGGGCCGAACATCACCTGGCCGCCATTGTGGTTTGAATAAGGTTGTTGCAATTGTAATATTCGTTTTTCCGTCGCCGGTGACAACGACACGCCACCGTCAACGGATTTGAAGCGGCTGATACGAGAAACCAGTCCGCCGTCGTTGCCGGTATAGGATAAATATACGTATCCGTTATCGTTAAACCCGGGATGAAAGGCCATTCCCAGCAATCCCGCTTCATTGGGTCCGGCATCGACACGGTCCGTTATATCAACAAAGACCGACGACCGGTATTTATCGTTATTCTGCTCAATACGCAACACCCGGCCGGCTTTTTCCACCACGTACCAAACGTCGTCCCGGCCCGGTGGTTGAGTCAGCCAAACAATATTAGACATGGCAATATTGTCGAACACCCGTTGCAACTTGATGGCCGGGACGCCGGCTTCTGCCGCATCGCCACGTCCAGCGGACCGGTTATTGTCGGCACAGGCTACTAACCAGGCACAACCCAGGAATATCATTAACGCCTGGCGGCGCCGTATGGATCCAGCCGTCATTGTATAGGTTCTCTCCTGTTCCATCCTGCAGGGTTTGGTCTTTTGCAGCGTGTCTCCAAAATACTAGCACATCCGCCAACCCTATCCCGGCCGCCACTATACAACCGACACAACCTTCGGGGTTGCGTATTTTTTAACCTATGTCTACACTGGGCACCTTTCATCAGCTATACAATAATAACGCTGCCCGTCTGGGCGATATCCGGACGGCCAACTAATAACCAGATTTCTTCAAACCCGAAATCCATAGACCGTGAGTACCAAAAACATGCTAGCAGACCGATTTGCGCCTCTAAAAAACATGGAAAGTTTTACCAATGACATGTTTAACCGCATTATTGCCTTTCAGGAAAAGGACCATCCCGCGTGGAATCCGGAACTGGACTTTGCAGCACGCATAAAGGGACTACCTTTGCACAACCTGATCTTCAGTAATCCGGATCGCGATCCGGCGCAATTCGGACCAACAGTCGCGCCGTATTATCCACTACGGGCGGATATGCAAAAACTGGCGGCTTATGCCCGGCAGGTTTCACCGGCGCCTGTGGTTTATGACTGGTTTCCCGGCAACGGGTTCATTGGCAGTTTACTGGGCCGAGAAGGATTGTCGGTGACCGGTATAGCAGACAACACGCCAAAGCCCAATCAAATTGCGTCTTTTTACGACCCCGATT
>JASFOJ010000136.1:0-13604 GCA_050116575.1 Gammaproteobacteria bacterium
AACGCGATGATGTCTGCCGTGGACAGGTGATCACGGTGCCCGGGGCGATCAAGCCGCACAAAAAAGGCAAAGCGCACATTTTTGTCTTGACCAAAGACGAAGGTGGACGCCATAAGCCTTTTGGCAGTGGTTACAGCCCGCAGTTCTTCTTCGGTACCACTGACGTGACGGGTGTCATTACCGTCGCCACTGAAACCGGCGTGGTAAATCCCGGCGATCAGGCCGACATAAGCTTCGACCTACAGAAGCCTGTTGGCCTTGAGCAGGGCATCCGTTTTGCGATCCGTGAGGGTGGCATCACTGTCGGTGCCGGCATGGTTACGGACGTGGTGGATAACTGAAAGGATTGTGTTAGACAGATCCTTCGCTTGAAAAAGCGTGGTTCACCATCGTTCGAGACCTGTGCTCGACAAACCTGACTCCTGGCTACATATAGCAACGTTTAACATATGTGGCCGGGAGTCATTTTTGGTTTTTGCTAGCCGAAGGTGTCACCAGCCTTACTAGCTCGTTTTTCAACAGATTTTTAAGCTCACTGCTTACCCATTCCCTTTCGTCAATGTCGTATTGACTAAGCCAGTGCACACGCCGACTGTTTTCGGTTAAAGACTTCAAATCCACAAGGTCCGGCGTTTCAGGCTCAAATATAAAATACACCACCTTTTTGGCGCAGTGGTGGCCATATTTCATGAATGTATAAGTCAGCTCCCCTAATGTTGACGCGACTTTCAAGTTAATAATAAGCCCCGTTTCTTCATGAAACTCTCTCAGCGCGGCGGCTTGTGCAGTTTCGCCCTGCTCAATATGCCCCTTTGGTAACTCGAATAGTTTGTTTCTCATGCAAAGAGCGAGCAACTTTGGTTCACCGCTCGACCAATCCAATAGCGTCCCGCCCGCACTCAACTCCAAGTTTTGTTGATGATCAGACATGGCTTTGTTCTCACCCATTTATAACAAGGTCTTCGGTTACGTAGTTGCGTTTCCGGCACTGGCCCAAAAACCAGACCAGGGCTTTATTTTGTTGCCAACCACCCGGGCAATCAACGCGGTCGGCAATCATGAACAGGCACAACAACCGTAAATCCACTTTACCCGCCAATTTTCGCCATGCCTTATCGGATGGCGCTTGCCCTTTGCTATGACTGATGTACCAGGGCAGATTCACGTCATGGTATTTCACCAGGCTCACAAAACTGTCGACGAAGTGTCCATACTTGGGTAACAGTGCGACAGATTCCTCCGGCTTGGCGTTACCCTGCGTTTTTCCGATATCATGCACGTAGGCCAGATTAACCAGTATTGTAGTCTCGTCGTCGGAACAACCGTTCTGAAGAGCAAGCTGTTTGATGCGATCAACAACCCTTTCACAATGCTCGTAGGCATTGGGCGCCGCGTGGCGCTCAGGGTTAAGACTGACACTTTCCAGCTTCCGGTAATCGCGGATGAATTTTGCATTGTCGGTAATTAACTGCATTTTGATCACCTGCTATTTAGGTTAAGTCAATGGCATCTCGTACTTGCGGCCAGTTCAAGGTGGGAACAACCCATTCCGGATACATGAAACCGCTGTTCTGATCGCCGAATAGATACAGGTTCGGCACCAGGTAGCGCAGATGCTTCAGCACCTGGATGCGATCATCGATAAAGTGCGTAATCTGCAATTCACGGCAATGATCTGCTTTCTCGTGCCGTTGGCGGCAGAACCGTACTTGCTCCCTGCCCACTCCCGAGCGTTGATAAAACTGATGGTATTCGAGCCACAACCGCGTTTTCTCCTGGGTACGTGGGCCAGCCTTGGACACCAGCCACACTCGGCCTTCGAAACGCGATACGAGTCGCGCAATGGTTTCAACGGCGCCGGGATACGGCGGCGTATCAAGTGCGTCCTGTACACTGCCCCGTAAAAATGATGTATCGGCGCTGTCATCACCCGGAGTAATAATGACCCGTCCTATATCGATACCTAATCTGTGTTGTTTGTTTTTCATGCAAGGTATTTTAGCGACTGAGTAATATATATGAACTATTCTTTTTCTATAACCTATAGGTATCTGCTATAGTTAATAAATGCTTGATTTGGATGCGCTTAACGCCTTTGTGGTATTCGCTGAGAAGCGAAATTTCACCCATGCCGCCGAATTACTGCATATTTCACAGCCTTCACTCCATGTAAAAATCAGGAAACTGGCGGATAACCTCGGCGTGGCGCTTTACCAACGTGTAGGAAAAGAGATTCAAATAACGGAACATGGCGAACAGGTCGCCCGCTTTGGCCGGGAAATGCTCGAAGCCACCGCCCAATTTACCGATACGCTACAGCACGGCAGCAGCCGGCAACCGTTGATCCTTGCCGCAGGTGAAGGGACTTATCTCTATTTGCTGGGCGATGTCATTCGCCAGTTTACTCATGGATCGTATTCCCCTTTGCGGTTACTCACCTGCAATAGCGAGCAAACCCTGGGTGCCGTGCGATCAGGTAAAGCTCATTTTGGCGTTGGCGCGTTTGATAGCTATCCAGAAGGTCTGGTTGTCACAAAATTGATGTCGACGCCGCAATTACTGGTGATGCCAAAATCCCATCCGCTAGCGAACAAACGCGTACTCAAAATAAACGACTTAGCAAACATTGATTTAATTGTTCCCCCTGAAAATCGACCCCACCGGCAATTAATCGCCAAGATGCTCCAATCTGCCAATATACCCTGGAAAGTGGGGGTGGAAGCCAATGGTTGGGAACTGATGCTGCACTTCGTTAAACTAGGTCTCGGCTGTGCGATTGTGAACGGCTCGGTAGCAATCCCAAAACCATTAATCTCGAAACCTTTAAAAGAACTGCCGTCTACACAGTATCTGCTCGTGCACCATCATAATATAGGAAAGTCAGGCGACCAGAAGACGTTGAAAGACCTGATCATTGACCAACTGAAAAAGTAAGATTAGTTATTTGGGAATCGAATAAATTCCGGCGGTACGGTATCGGTCAACCACACGTGATTTTCGGATCGATAGAAGACATGACCGGCTTTGGCCATATCAGCCGCTCGTATCACCAAGATTATCGGCTTGCCATATCGCGCCCCAACCTTTTTGGCGGTGTCGGAGTTTTCTGATAAATGGACGTGGTGACGTTGTTGCTTGAGCAAACCCTTTTGCTGAATCGAGTCCAGATTGCGTCCCGTGGTGCCGTGATAAAGATATTCCGGCGGTTGTAACGGTTCCAGTTTCAGGTCGATCTCGATGGAATGCCCCTGGTTGGCGCGAATCCTGGTTTGGTCTTCATTAAAAGAATAACGTTGTTTGTCATCCTGCTGGACTATTGTTCTCAGGGTAGCAAGTGTGATGGATTTACCATTCTGGTTCATTTTTAAAAGTAGTTCTTCGACATCCACCCAGCCATCCTTTGCCATGGTTAGCCCAATAGCAGCGGGTTCGTGGCGCAGGACGTAACTGAGAAAACGGCTCAGCTTGATCAGATTGTTGTTAGTCATTCTGCGAAGCGATAATATTTCTGCCCGATGTTCAAAACCTGCTAACCAATGGTATTGATAATACCATCTCTATTATTTGTTCACCCAAAAATCGATTCCCGGAGCGGATCGATTAAACACAGTTTCGAGCCAATATATCCAACCGCCGAATCGCATCCAAATCCACACAGTGGACCCATAATGGCACAAAACATTCCGTAACCCCTGAATGGGTGATTGACAATAGGGCTCTATTGATACGGAAAAGGTTTTGGATCGTATTAGTGACCGAGCGACTTAATCTAACCCGAATGAATTTACAGCTTGTTCGTTTTATTGAACACTGGCCTGAATTCCTCCTGGGCGCCAGGCCGTTCTTCTCGCGGTTAACTCCTGTCTGTTGTGGTTCAAACAAAGCAAACCAAAGCTGTGAATATTACCATTTTTTAACTAATAGTTTTTATTAGTATTGTTTAATTTTTACTCGGTTATTTTGGGATAAAAAACCAAAATCCCATATTATTTAATATGTTATTTAAGGCTATTATCCAACTTCATGGACGCCACCAAACGTGCATTGTTGAAAGCCACCTTAAAAATCTTAAAACCGTTGGTGCAGATTCTAATGCGTTACGAAGTATCACATGGAGAGTTCTCGGAAATAGCGAAACAAGCCTACGTTGACGTGGCTTATAAAAAGTTCTCCATTCCCAGCCGTAAAACAACCTATTCCCGTGTCGCCGTTTTAACGGGTCTCAGTCGCAAAGATGTGGTGCGAATTACCGAGGCCATGGATGGTGATCTGCCGAAATCCAAAAAAGCTTCCGCGAATCGTGTTTCCCGCGTTGTGAGTGGCTGGTTACGTGACGCCGAATTCTGTGACAAAAATGATCAACCCTTGAGCATCCCTCTCAAGGGGTCGGCCGGCAGCTTCGACGCGTTAGTATCGCGCTACGGCGGCGACGTTACTTCGAGCTCTATTCTGGAAGAACTGCTTCGTGTTGGTGCAGTTACTGTTGAAAATAATCAACGTGTCAAGTTGACCCACCACACTTACGTACCGGATAACAACCAATTGGAGAAAATTGACATTTTCTCCAGCGACGCCGCCGATCTGCTAAGCACCGGCGTGCATAACGTCGAAAATGATAAAGACAACGCCAGATTTCAGCGGCACGTCATTTATTATAAAATCCCGGAATCTGTCGCAGAAGAATTTAAAAATTATAGTAATAAAAAATCCAACCAGTTGTTGCTGGATTACAACCGTTGGTTAGGCCGCAACAATAAGCGGCAGAATCCACCGCCTGGGGAGGCAACAAAAAGACTGGGCGTCGGTATCTATTATTTCGAAAATGATAATTAATCGGGGAGGCCGTTATGAATCACGGACCGCAGTATTTTAAGTTACTTTTTATTGCCTTCGTTGTATTAGTTTTAGCAGCATGTAGCGGCGGTGGAGATGGAGATGGTGACGTTGGAGGATCTGGCTCCAGTCCGAAACCGCATGTCGTAACGGGTACTGGGGCCACTGGGCTGCCAATTGCCAATGCCACGATTCGCGCGAAAGGCGTAACCGGTGTCCGTGGAAATGGAACGACCGATGCAGACGGTAAATTTAATGTTTCGTTTTCTGATGTTCCAGGCGTGGCATTAATAAAGGTAGAACGCAATGATGGGCCGGATCTGTTCAGTATTTTTTCCACTGAAGGAGAGAAGCAGACTGGAGGACAGCCGATAGAAAAGACAGTTAATATCCATCCGTATACTGATCTAATTGTGCGTAACTGGTTTGCAGTCCAGGGACTGGATATCGAAACGGCATTTGACAATGGCGATCCCATCGCGGATTTACCAACGGCTGAAGATATTGACAATATAAAAGCGGCGATTGAAGGATTAATTAATATTGCGCTAATAAAATATACCTTGCCAAATGACTTTGATTTCATTGGTTCCGCGTTTAACGCCAACCAGACCGGTTTTGATGGATTCCTGGACAATAGCTTAGTTGCCATAAATAACAATATAATTAACATTTCAGTTACTGATAATACGACGAATATCACGAATAATATTGTGGTTAATGTCAATCTTGACCGGGATCTCACCCAGCCGGATACACTTGGTCCGTCCGATCCCCAGAATGTTCGAGCCGTTGCCAGTAACAGCGAAATAATTGTGGTTTGGGAGCCGTCTACCGATGACCTTGGTGTAGCGGGCTACAATATTTATCGTGATGGCGTATTAGTAGATAGCACGCCTTACCCCGTGTTCGCCGACTCCGGCCTGGATGCTGCCACCCAGTATTGTTACAGCGTCGAAGCTGTTGACGGAGCGGGCAATGTATCGAACACAGTGGATGCTGCAGCCTGTACCATGTTGCTGCCGGCACCCGATTCAACGCCACCGGCAGCACCACAAGCGCTTCAGATTATTGATTCAACTGTCTCAAGCAATTCTCTTGAATGGTCACCCCCATCAGATCTTGACCTTTATCGCTTTGATGTATATCGCAATGTAAATGGTGGCGCCTTTGAGCGCATTGCAACCGTCATTTCGTCGAGCTATGTCGACCAGAACATTTCCGATCAACTTGAATACTGTTATCGAGTAGTGGCGCTGGATGCATCACTCAATCCTTCTGACCCGAGTAACGAAGTGTGTACGGGAGCGCCAACCAACGATGCGCCGGTGGCCAATGCAGGCAATGACCAGAATAGCGTACCGGTAGGCTCAACGGTATTGCTGAACGGTAACTTGTCAACTGACCCAAATGGCGACCAGTTGACTTACCAGTGGCAAATCATAAGTCAACCGACGGGTAGCGCGGCAACTTTGTCAGATGCGACGATTATAAATCCGACATTTGTTGCTGACGCTGAAGGTACTTATGAAATCCAGTTGATTGTGAATGACGGTTTGCTCGATAGCGATCCGGATACAGTATTGATCAATACCAGTAATACCGCGCCGGTTGCAGACGCGGGTAATTCCAGAACCGTTACGGTAGGTCAAGTGGTTAATTTGGATGGTAGTGCCAGTTCCGATATAAACGGCGATCAACTTACGTACAGTTGGGAAATCACCAACATGCCTGGCGGCAGTACTGCGCTCTTATCCGATTCCACTGCAGTGGACCCGACTTTCACAGCCGATACAGTTGGAGACTATGTTGTAACGTTGGTAGTCAATGACGGGTTGGCGGATAGCGCGCCCGCTGTAATAACAATAACTGCCATTGCGCCGGGAGCGGAAGCAGAACCCAATGATACCATCAACCTGGCACAACCGATTCCTCTTATTGGTGCGGACAACCCCGTCGCTGCAAGCATTGACCCGGTTGGTGATCAGGATTGGTTTCAATTTACGGCAACACAGGGGGTGACTTATTCCATTGAACTCTATGATGTGAATAATACCCTCGATGATGTGCTAGGAACCGGGACAGACGCCTGTGACCCGTTTACAAATCTTCGAGGTTTAGCCATCGAAGTGTTCAATTCAACGGCGGCCACCAGTCCCGTTGCAGCACAATGTGAACCAATGGGGTCGGGAAATGTGCATAATATGCTTACATTCAGCCCAAACACGTCGGGAACCTATTACATTCGTATTTCGCATAACGCGATCAGTTCAACGAGAGTGGGTGGTTACAACCTCCGTATTCTACCGGATTACGCAAACGGCGCCACGTGGGACGCCAATGAAGAACCCAATAATACCGCATACAATGCGTACGGCTTGACGGTTGATACGGCGGTGACCAGCAACATTGGCCAACGGGATCCGGCATTTGCGACCAACACGGCGGATATAGACTGGTACCGCTTTGAGGCCACCCAGAATGTGACCTATACCGTTGAGTTGTTTGATGCCAACACCAGCCTGGATACAACGCTGGGTACTGGCAATAGCGCCTGCGATCCATTGACCAATCATAGAGGGATGGCCATCGAGGTTTTTAATGCCGCGGGAGCTATAACGCCCGTTAAAGCGCAGTGTGCACCAACAGGTTCAGGTAATGTTCAAAACTTAATGACGTTTACCGCAACCGCCAATACGACCTATTTTATCCGCATATCACTGAACGCGATCACTACAACCAATGGTGCCGGTAACTACAGTATTAGGGTTTTACCCGATTATACCAACGGCGCGACGTGGGACGTCAACGAAGAACCCAACAATACCGCTTACAATGCTTATGGATTAACAGTTGATACAGCGGTGACGAGCAACATTGACCAACGGGATCCGGCATTTGCGACCAATACCTCCGACATAGACTGGTACCGCTTTGAAGCCACCCAGGATGTGACCTATACCGTTGAGTTGTTTGATGCCAGCACCAATTTAGACATATCGCTGGGTACTGGCAATAACGCCTGCGATCCATTGACCAATTTTAGAGGGATGGCCATCGAGATATTTGATGCCGCGGGTGCTATAGCGCCAATTAAAGCGCAGTGTAAACCAACGGGTTCAGGAAATACTCATAACTTAGTGACGTTTACCGCAACTTCCAGCGCGACCTATTTTATCCGTGTATCGTTGAACGCGATTATTGCTACCAATGACACGGGTAATTACAGTATTCGCGTTTTGCCCGATTATGCCAACAGCGCCACGTGGGACGCCAACGAAGAACCCAACAATACCGCTTACAACGCATTTAGCCTGATGGTCGATACCGCGGTGACCAGTAATATAGCCCAACGGGATCCGGCATTTTCGACCAACACCGCGGATATAGACTGGTACCGCTTTGACGCCACCCAGGATGTGACCTATACCGTCGAGTTGTTTGATACCAGCACCAATCTGGATATATCGCTGGGCACTGGCGGCCGTGCTTGCGATCCATTGACCAACTTTAGAGGGATGGCTATCGAGGTATTTGATGCCGCCGGTGCCATAGCGCCCATCGCAGCGCAATGTGACCCCAATGGATCGGGAAACGTACATAATTTGGTGACGTTTACGGCATCCTCTAACACCACTTACTATATTCGTGTATCTTTGAATGCGATCATCGCGAGTAATGATGCGGGCAACTACAGTATCCGGGTTTTGCCCGACTATTTAAACAGTGCCACCTGGGATGCTAATGAAGAATCCAACAATACGGCACATAACGCGTTTAATTTGACGGTTAGTAATCCGGTTACCAGCAATATTGTTCAGCGCAACGTGTCATTTTCGACCAATACCGCCGATATTGACTGGTACCGGTTTGAAGGCGCCGCGTCTACAAGTTACACCATTGAATTATTTGACGTAGCCACCGGATTGCGAACCACTCTGGGGACAGATCCCGCAGCGTGCGATCCGAACACCGTGTTACGCGGTGTCGCCATTGAAGTATTTGATGGCACAGGCACGGCAAGAATTAATGCATCGTGTAATCCAACAGGCGATAATGCGCCGATGCATAATTCGCTAACATTTACCACAGGCGCGGCGGGTACGTATTTTATACGCATCTCTTTGAACGCTTTAACGTCAAATGATAATGGGGCATATAGTATTCAGATCGTTCCCTAAACACTAAGCAGGGTGGGCAATGAACCCGAGGGGCATACGCCCACCCTGCTCTACCGTTCCCGGTATAACAAAATTCGGCAAGTGTTGGTGCGGGATAAAACTGAACAGGCCTATTAACATGGTGCGCTTCGTGCCTCAGCGGCACCCTACAGGGGAGACTTTCACGGTCTGTGTGCCGATCCTGCGCAACAGGGTACCGGCGCAACCTCGGGAGTCAGGTTTGTGTATAGCAAAAATCTAAGGGTGTATCGATAAGTATGCGTTCCCATGAAGGACCGTGGTAACGAGGTTATGGTGGGCGATGCACTTAAAGGGCATAAACCCACCCTACGCAACTATTAACATGGTGCGCTTCGTGCCTCAGCAGCACCCTACAACGGAGACTTTTTCGGTGTCTGTGCTAGCCGTACATTACTACTTTCAAATATCGCTACCGCACATGGTGGGCAATGCCCACCCTACTTGGTGCGCTTCGTTCCTCAGCAGCACCCTACAACGGAGAATTTTTCGGTGTCTGTGCTAGCCGTACATTACTACTTTCAAATAACGAAGTGGCCTAAACATCAGGCCCCTTTATCTATTTGGCGGAGAGGCAGGCCGCTCTCGCACATCCATGTGCTTCGCGGCACCTGTACATCCATGTACAATGTGATTCTCACGTTCGAATCCGCTGTCACCCCATAATTAAAAAAGCCCCAAAACCGGGGCTTTTTTAATTATGGCGGAGAGGCAGGGATTCGAACCCTGGGTACCCATAGGGTACACTTGATTTCGAGTCAAGCCCTTTCGACCACTCAGGCACCTCTCCAATGTAATGGTAATTTGTGGACTCGACCGGTGGTCGCTGTGTGAATTTTCACCGGTCCTGGTCGGCTGTTGACGTACTTTATTACAGGCATCGTGATAAATGCAAATCCGCAAATACATAGACAAAATCCTGCCCGGCCATGATCGCCATCAAAGTATGTGCCCAATACCACGGTAATATGGGAATCAGCAGTAATTTTACATCTTTAAAGACAACTATTTACTGACTCACGGTAAGTTTGATATGGATCTCGAATTAATCAGTTTTAAAATCTGCCCCTTCGTACAGCGCGCGGTAATAACGCTGCTGTACAAGGATATACCCTATCGGGTCACTTATATCGATCTGTCGTCGCCGCCGGAGTGGTTTACCCGGCTGTCGCCGTTCGGCAAGGTTCCAATCCTGAAAGTCGATGACCGGCACGTGATTTTCGAATCGGCGATTATCGATGAATTTCTCGATGAACTCTACGACGGTAAGTTACTGCCTGCCGATCCACTACAACGGGCGATTGACCGCAGCTGGATTGATTTCGGGTCAAGCCTGATGCTGGATTTTTCCGGGCTGATTCATGCCACTGACGCGGATGCCTTTGACAGTAAAATGCAAACTGTCAAAAAGGAGTTTGACTGGCTCGAAAACAAACTGGATAACGGCCCGTATTTCAATGGTGACAGCTTTTCCCTGGTGGATATTGCCTATGCACCGTTGTTTATGCGCACTGCCCTGTTAAATCTAGGTGACGAGTTGTACCCATCAGACCGGTTTCCAAAAATCGCTGCCTGGGCTGATAAATTGTTGTCCATTCCAGTACTGCCCAAGTCCGTTGTCGGTGATTTTAACGAGATATTTAAGACAAATATTAAAAACAAGGCGCCCTATGCGGCGGCGCAATTAGGGCTGTAAGCATCTTAATCGCGTCATTCATCTGACCAGATCGCCGGTAAAGGTACATCCAATAGTTGGCATACGGCCTTTGCGTTGGATGCATTATATACCTGTTCAACCAGGTGCTGCGTGGCACGAACGTCGGTCCTTGTGACCGTTTGCGCGAGATAGGGAATCCGGGTGGGTTCCACCGAAAAAGCGCGATATCCCATTGCCAGCAACAGCGGCAGGATGCCGGGAAACTGCGACATCAGGCCGCACACCTGTACCTTGTGGTTCCTATTCCCTATATCAAGGGCCGCACGGTGCAACAACCGGAACAGAAACGGCGCATAAGGATTGAGATAATGGCGCAACGGCGGCAAATCACGATCCGCGGCGAACAGGCATTGCATTAGGTCGTTGGTGCCAATGGCGACAAAATCCGCGTCATCAAACCAGTGATTCATATCAAGCAACGCGGCGGGGGTTTCCGCCATCGCGCCGACAGCAATATTGTGCGTTAACCGGGTGCGGACATAGTCACGCCAATGCCGAAATTCACCCAGGGTGGTGATATAGGGAATGATCAGCTGAAGTTTAAAATGCGCCGCCAGGTTATCAATAGCGGCGATTTGTCCCTCAACAACCTGGCGCATGGTTTCATGGCGGTAAAGCCGCGCACCCTGCATTCCCAACGGACCCTGCATACCCGAAATGTGCTGCAACCAGGATGGTTGTTTGTCCGGCGCAAGATCAAGCAGCCTGATGGTAACGGGTAACGGCGCCGCGGAATCACAAATCGCACCGAACTCTTGATAGTAAAAAGCCTCATCGGGAATGCCTGTTGCTAATGGTTGCAATAATTCCGAACGCACCAAACCGACGGCTGCCGCGCCATGGCTCAGCGCTTTTGCGCTACCGGCAACGTGGGACACGCTGGCTCTCAACCAGACATCGGCGCCGTCCTTTGAGCGGACCGGTTTGCCCGCCTCCGAAATATCCGGGATTGTACATGCCAATGACTGCGGCTCGCGGCTTTGCCGGATTTCGCCCGTGGTTCCGTTTACCTGGATAAAGCCGGCATCGCGCAACCCATTCGCCTGTTGCCCACTAATGATAACAATGGGCACACCCCGATTAATAAGTTGAATCATGCGGTGTGAAAACGGCGCGCCATCGACCACGATGAGTGCGGCCGGTTTTTGGTCCGTTAACGGTTCAAGTTCGTGTTGCGAGATAATCAGGATATCGCCGGCGGTAGCGGACAAAACACGCCGTTGCGGTTTGCCCTGTGCGCAGCCGGGCACATAAGGAATGCCTTGCAGAACAGAAACGTCCAACGAAGTCATAACATGATGCGCTCCGACGTTGTGATATTTTTATGCTTAAGCTGGAAAACCGGGCAATGCGGCCAACGGTTAACGACCAACAGTTAACGCAACATGCCGGTAATCACTACATCAACGGCGTCTTCAGGCGACAGGCCATGGGCCATCAATGTTTCCAATTGCTGTTGGTCAACGGTGCCAACGGCCGCTTCATGGGTGACCTTGGCCAGGGGATGCGTCACTTTAACGATGGGCTCCGCCGTAGCAATGGCCTGATCACGCACGATCTCCATGCAGTCCATATGGCCACGCGCCCCTTCGGCGTTGCCGTGGGTAATGCCGATGACTTCGCTTCTGGCCTGGCCGGCCACGGCAACCCGGCTTTTAATCAGCCCACGTGAGTCCCTGCCATTTAAAAACAGTTCGTCATTAAGTTTAATTTGGTCCGTGGCATGCCCGGACACGCGGGCGTTAAGTTCCACTACGGCCTTCTCATCAGCTTCCACCACGTAATCCAGCTCAAGCTTACCGACGCGGCCGGCGGTCAGGGAAAAATCCGACAAATATTGTGCGTAGGGACCGACCCGCAGTCTGGCTTTGGGAACGACATTCGTGTTGCCGGACATACCGTGAAAATGGCCTTCGTTATAGTACAATACGGCACCCTCACCCAGTTCGATTTGGGCGTCCATAATATGTTGTGCCGCTTCGACATTGGGAAACAGGCAGTGTGCAATAAAGGTGGCGCTGGCATTATCTTCGAGCCGCGTTTGCAGGTTTATATTTTGTACACCGCGCGGCGCAAGAATGCCGATACACATGTGCACCGGGTTTTGAATATGGGTGCCTGCCTTGATGACCAGCTCGGCGTTAATGGTTTCATTGCTGGTTTCCGCCTCGATGGAGACACCGGGTATTTCATTGAGGCTGAGCAGATTGTTACCGTCCACCACCAGGTGTGCGGTTTGTTGATTGGTGAGAATCGCCGCGTCGGCGTAGTAATTACCGAGTACGCCGATCATGTCATTTAAGTTACTCATCGGCAGACCACTCCGTTGCAGGTATGACAGGCGCGAGATTTATACTTTTCAGCTATCTCGTCGGGCGCGCCGGTACAGATGATTTTGCCTTTACATAAATAGGACGCACGGTCGGCAATGCGGGCAATTTCCTCGCG
This sequence comes from Gammaproteobacteria bacterium, assembly GCA_050116575.1. Lineage (GTDB taxonomy): Bacteria > Pseudomonadota > Gammaproteobacteria > SZUA-152 > SZUA-152 > JAKEGK01. Next base: position 13,198 of record JASFOJ010000136.1, read on the forward strand.
ATGGCTGATTAACAAAATTGATGTACCATCGCCTTTCAATGATTGAATGACCTCCGCGATCTCGCCGATGGACAGCAAATCAATGCCGGAAGCGGGTTCATCCAGTATTGCCAGGCGTGGTTGCATCGCCAGTATCGATGCCAGTTCAATGCGCTTGCGTTCGCCGCCACTAAGATTTTTATCCAGCATGCGATTTTTATAAAGTTCGGGATCCAGCCCCACTTTTTGCAGATATACGGAGGGCTCAATTCCCGGCTTGCCCAGGGCGAGAAAACTCCAGACACCCAGCCCTTCAAAACGGGCCGGTTCCTGCCAGGCCATGGTGACACCCAGTCGCGCCCTTTCATACAGTGTCAGGCCGTTAATCACCTGGTTATCAAAGACGATATCTCCCGCACTCGGCTCAT
>JASFOJ010000137.1:0-13484 GCA_050116575.1 Gammaproteobacteria bacterium
AAGGAATCGCCAGTGCAGGTATCAACAAACAATCCGATAACGTGCAGTCGGTGTCATAGTCCAGCGCGGTGGTCAGGTCCAGCGCGCCGTTGCCGGGGTGGAGCGGATCGTACCAGGCTGCAGCCGGCGGCGAATCGGCGAAATCAGTATTACTGGTATCGACACCGATCCAGGGGGTATAAGTGACGTTCGGATTATAATAGATCTTATTGTAGTTATGGTTCCATGCGCGCCATACGCCGCCTTGCGGATCAGGGAGTCCCTGCGCTTTTAAAAATTCCTCCGTCGGCACAACGTATGAGTCGTCGTTGAGTGCCGGCGGGCTGCCCGATGCACCAGGGTCCGGATGGGTATAGTAATAACGGTAAACATCAAGATGAAATGCCCCTTCTTGATTTTCGTTAGTTAGGACACCCCAGTCCATGCTTCCCGAGTCGTCATGCAGGATCATAATATTCGGTTCGACGTTGTTAACGGTTTCCAGGGCGGTTGTCGCCAGGTTTAGCGGATCCGCGGCGGCGTGCTGTAGGAAACCCGCCAGTAACCCTATTGCCAATAACTGTTTCAGGAAAATCGATTGTCGCTGTTCGTCCATCATCATAATCACCCCAATGTGATTCACACCAAAAATTTAAAGAATTACAGCCGTTTTCCGTAGGTGGTTTGCAACGTTACGGTGGTATTTCCACTTATACCCGTAGCGCGCGCCGTGATAAGAAACATTTCGACACGTCCGGCTCCGGTGCCCTGTCCGTAGTTGTTCAGGTTCAATTGGTTGAGCGTGTTTTGTTGAGACGCCAGGTGCTGGATGACATAACGGGGCGGCGTGGTGATTTCATAATTGCTGTCAAAATCGCTGTATTCCAGGCTGTCTGAACTGTCCCAGTTTATGTTTTCCCAGATTTTTACGGTGGACTTGTCATACAGTCCATCGCTACCGTCAGCATCAAAGGCGGTTGTGGATACAATGTTGTCGTCGATATATTTCTCCGCTTCCCGCAGTGTGGCTTCGGCGGCCTGAAAGGCCAGTTGTTTATCGCGAACATTGCCGGCCATTTTCTCTTCCAGCATCGAGGACTTCATGCCGGATACACCTAGCACAGTTAGTATTAGCATCACGATGAGACTGATAATCAATACCGAACCATGTTGTTGCCGGATGTTGGTTAACTTGCTGTTTTGCATGATTTCCCTCGCCTTGTTATCCGTCTGTAAAACAATTAACGCTTTTCGAATTGTCCAAAATCAACCCGTAAATTAATAATGCTCAAGTCACATTGTTGCGTATGGCAATGGATGTGGTAAAAGTGCGCCGCAGCTTGTGATCGCCATAGGCAGTCATTTTTGCCGACAAGTGGTCTTCCAACGATCGAACGGTCAATTCAATTCGTACACTGACGATGTTGTTCCAGTTTCCTACCGTTGCCGAATCCACGTAACGGTTCGGGGTGCCGTCACCATCGGAATCTTCGCCATAGAGCAGGTGCATATCTTCGACGCCTTCCACCAACTCTTCCACGTTCATGGTTGCAGCGTTGCCTAGCGTCTGGCGGAATAGCGCAACTTCACCGGCGTTGTTATAACCCAGGTAGTACGTAGTACTGATAAACTTATATACCTCAGCATCATCTTGGTAACGTTTGCTAAGAAAATGGTCCATATTTACAGAATTGGGATGTGCGATGGTGGTTGTGGTACCGCTACTGGATACATTGTTTGCCACAAAAATATCAGCGGCTTCGCAATCTGAAATAAACAAATAATCATTGTCTTGGAAGACGCCGGCTGCAGTGGAGGCATCCAATTGTATCTGAGCGTCTTTAGTGGCCAAATTACCCTTAAGGCGTACGCCGGTGGATGTGGCTCGCTTGATGCGCACGATATCGGTACCGGCTACCACATCAGAGCTGGTGAGATTAACGGTGTCGGTAAGCGGAATCGGTAAATCGGTGGACTGAAATCCTTCAATGCCGGAAGTGGTAAATTTTCCGACGATATCCGGGTTACCGTCGCCGTCTAGATCGGTCATGTTCACCGGATTGTTTATTTTGCTGCCGCAACCGGCGTAACCCGCCATGCGAAGATCCTTGGTGATAAAGTGGGTGGCAAACCGCCCGCTTTCCTGCAGCCTGGCGAAAGCTTGTTGAACCCGGTAGGTTTGTTTGTTATTGATAAAAATATGCATCACACCCGCAAGTATAATCAGGCTCAAAGCCAGGGCGACCATCACTTCAATCATCGTGATACCGCTTTGTTTGGTTTTCATCACTGAATACCTCTCCATAACATTTACAAGATGCTGCTTAAGGTGAAGCAGGTAAGGTCAACCTCGGGATCACCACTGCAATTGGTGCCGGTGGCGCCGGTGCGCAGGTCATCCCACATGACGGTGATGGTAAACACCGAGCCGATACCGCTGCCTTTTACCTGGCCTTGACCTTCCGGCAGGATCTCGGCCAGTTTCTGGCTCCATTCAAAGGCGTCGTGTTGGGCCATTTGCGCGATGCTGCAACCGCTGCTGATGCAACCGGGATCAGTGGGTGTCGTACTTAGCAGATCATCATAATCGCCGTTGTCCACGCCCTGCAGGTTGGCGCGCATGCGGTCGAGCATGTCATAGGCCATCAGGTTGGCCTGGGTGCGCAAATAAGCGCTGGTGTTGTTGCGCAGCCCATCCGCCTGCAGGCCGGCCAGACCCAGCAGGCCGAAAGACAACACAACAATGGCAACCAACACTTCCAGCATGGTAAAGCCGGTTTGTTGTTTAATTGCTCGGTTGGTGAATCGGGTCATGGTAGCTTTCCTTAATAAAATACCGTTACGTTAACTTGAGTCTTATACGCTGGGTGATGCGCAGGTATTGGGAACAGGGGTAATCAATCGCGGCCGTCCCGTGGGGCCAACCTGCAATTGATTGCCCTGGCCTTCACCTCGGTCGTCACACACTGCGAACACGGCAGTACCGCCGCCCATGTCAATGGTGCCGTCCGCCTTATAAACGAGCTCGGCATCGGAGACAGCGTTGGATTTGATGCCGACTGTGCCTTCCGTGCGGGCGCCCACGCGAAGCAATGTATCAACGCCATCATCGTAAACAGTGTTGGTATCCTTGCTGATGAATATCAGCCAACCGCTTGACCAGTCGTTACTGTTACCACCGCAAGCTGGCGTGGCTGCCGTTGGATTGGCGCTACGGCACAGGACTACGTTTGCGCCACGGGTTACCGCTTCATGGCGCGCGTAGTTCACATCGGTTACCAGGGTATTGGTGATGGTGGTTACACGGCCGTTTTTAATGAATGAGGAAAAACTGGGTACCGCGAAGGACAGGATGATCATCGCGAGCGAAATCGTGATGAGTAATTCGATTAACGTAAAACCCGTTTGTGTTTTGCTGTTAATACGATTTATACGGCGCATGATTCGTTACCTTTGTCATAATGCATTTAGTGTTGATGAGTGTAGTGGTGTAATTTTTATTATGTGGTGAAAAACGTACCGTTCATCCATAAAAGCAAACCACTGATCCTGTGTAGTGCGAATTTGTCTAACATTAGCGTGATTTTCCGGTAAGGTCTTGAATATAAAAGATTAAAAAGTGTGACTGGAGTCACTGGGCGGCTGTGATAGGTTGAGACTTTTCGACAATTACTGGTGCGGTCGTATTTGATTTGGATGTAAACGTTGTGCCGTTAGAACGAAAAGTCACAACACCAAGTGACAGCCATCACAACGTTTTTGTGACGGGAAGATTGAAAGCGGCGTTATGAGTTGGCTAATTATTAACCAAATACTGTCATCGGTTGCCATGGTATGACAACGTGGTCAGTATCGTGTGTGTAGTGAGAGTAGTGAGTAATGTACCGGGTTATGATGACATCATGCGGTGGGTTGGGTTTGCGTGGAAGGTTGCGGCACACTTTGTTCGAGTTGTTTTTGTTTCATACGCCGGTCGATATAATTTTTGCCCGCGATTAATAGTCCCAGTCCAATAAACGCACCCGGCGGTAAAACCGCCAGCAAAAATCCATCGTAGTCGCCCAATAAATGCAATGTCATCCAGCGCGCGTGGTCGCCGAACATTAAATGAGCGTCGGCAAACAACGTGCCCTGACCGAGTAATTCGCGCATGCCACCCAGTGTCACCAGGACCGCGGTAAAACCAATGCCCATCATCAGTCCATCCACAAAGGAGCGGGGTATGGAATTTTTGGAGGCAAAGGATTCGGCGCGGGCGATAATGGCGCAATTGGTGGTGATTAACGGCAGGAATATACCCAGTATCAGGAACAGGTCATAAAAAAATGCCTTGGTGAGGTATTCCACAATGGTAACCAGTGATGCGATAACCATAACGAATACCGGAATGCGTAACTCGGGACGTACAATATGGCGAATAGCGGAGACCGTGGTATTGGAGCCGATTAATACCAGGGTAGTGGCGAGCCCGAGTCCCAGGGCGTTAATAGCGGTATTGGAAACCGCCAGCAATGGACACAAGCCTAACAGTTGTACCAGGCCGGGATTGTTGTGCCATAAGCCGTCGAGGCTGATTTTTTTGAAATCACTGTGCGTCATCGTTATCGGTTATCGTCTGTAAATACGTCATGCTTTAAATACGTCATTTATTACCGGGTCAAGTCAATTTCAATCGAACACAGGCATAGTTCGCTGTTCAGTTCAATGTAGCTGCTGCGGCATTTGTTGCGCGCGCTCTGATTGATCTGGTTTAAGCTTTATTTTTCTGTCCGTGGCCGGCGGCCGGTTAAACAACATGTCCCGGTTTTGCTGATAGTATTCTAACGCTTTGAATACCGCCTTTACTACCGCTCGGGGTGTAATCGTGGCGCCTGTCAACTGGTCAAAATAACCACCATCGCGTTTGACTTTCCATTCACTGGGCTTTGGATTGTCGAGGCTCAGGCCATTGAATGCCAGTATCCAGTCATTTCGGCGCACTTCGATGCCATCTCCCAGTCCCGGGGTTTCGCGATGGGCTATAACTCTGACCCCGGAAAGGGTTCCGTCGTAGTTGATCCCGATCAGTAATTTAATGTCGCCGTTATAACCGTCGGGGGCAATGGCGGTAATGATAGCTGCGACCGGCTCGCCGTTTTTACGCGCCCTGAAAACCGGCAGCGGTTGGCTGGTACCGAGGTATTGTTTGGAGGTGACATTGATGCGATCGTCAAATATTTTGTTGTTATGGGTTTGCGGATTCACTACCGAATGCAGGCTGTTGAGTAACGCACGGCGTTCCGCCTGTTCGATGCGGGGTTTGGTTTTTTCATAGGTATACGCCACCAGACCGGTGCCAGCGACGGCAAACAGGGCCAGTAATACGGCGGTAGTCAACATGTGTGGTACCAGCTTCAATGTCAACTCCGTTTGTGGCCGTAAACCCGGGGTTGGGTATAGTAATCAATGGTGGGTGCGGCCAGGTTCATTAATAGTACGGCAAATCCAATGCCGTCGGGATAGCCGCCCCACACGCGAATAACATAGGTCAATATACCAATGCCAATTCCATAAACGACCCTGCCCATCGGCGTGGTCGCCGCGCTGACCGGGTCGGTGGCGATAAAAAACGCGCCCAGCATGGCGGCGCCACTGAACAGGTGAAACATGGGTGAGGCATAATGGTCCGCATCTTTGAGGTAAAAGATCGATGCGATTAAAAACAGGCTGCTTAATACTGCGACCGGGATGTGCCAGCTAATCACCTTTTTATAGATAAGCCAGACGCCGCCGAGGAATATCCAGTTACCAATCCACTCCCAGCCGATGCCGCCAAAGTCGCCGAATATCGCCGAGTTTTGTTTGGTTTCCCCAATGGTAACGTCAATGCTGAGCTGTGTTTTGATTAGATCAAGCGGTGTAGCGGCGGAAAGGGCGTCCAGAGTGAATCCGCCGGGGAATTTGCCGAGAAAGATCGCATTAAGTGTGTTCAATAAACCAAAATCAAGATCAGATAGAATATGTGGCGGCAACCAGATGGTCATCTCACGGGGGAAGGAAATCAACAGCATGACGTATCCCACCATGGCCGGATTGAAAGGGTTGTAACCCAGCCCACCATAAAGATGTTTGCCAATGACAACCGCGAATGCGGTGCCCAGAACCATTAGCCACCACGGTGCCAGGGGCGGGATACAAAACGCCAGTAATACAGCGGTCACCACGACACTGAGATCGGTAAGAAACAGCCACACCGGACGTTGACGCAGGCGCAGCATCAGATATTCGCAACCCACTGCCGTCATTATTCCAATAATCATGTTGATAATCAGTCCCCAGCCGAAATACCAGACATAGGCAATAATGGCCGGGATCAGCGCGACTAATACGCGCATCATGACTTTGCTGACAGTAATATCAGCATGAATATGGGGAGACGTTGGTGTTTTTAATTGCATCTTGTGTTTATCGCTATCCGGCCCATTGAGCGGATGTCGGGCGTATTATGATTTTATGTTATGCGGCTGTTGTTGGCGGCGCTGATCCGCCTCTTCGATCAACTTTTGTTGTTGCTCGGTCAGGTTGTCGGTATTTTTCGGCTGGGTTCGGGATTGCTCGCGCTTCTCACGTACCCGTTCCATGGCGGCCTGAATGGCCTGTTTCTTTTTATCTTCGGTACCGGTGCCGTCAACGGCCTGGCGTTTCTTTTTATGGCGTTCGGCCCGTTCCCTGTTTTCTCTTTCTATTCTGAATTTGTGAAATTCATGGCGCTGGCGGGATAAATCCGCCAGGATTTTTTCCCGCTCCTGTTGCCAGATTGCCGTTTTGGCGAAACGGTAATATTGCACCAGTGGTATCTGGCTGGGGCAGACATAATCACAACAACCGCATTCAATGCAGTCGAACAGATTATAGTCCTGTGCATTGTCAAAGTCCTTGGCGCGCGAGTACCAATACAATTGCTGTGGCAACAACCCGGCGGGGCACACTTCGGTGCACGCGCCGCAACGAATGCAGGGCATGGCCTGTTCGTGGCGTGATGGCAACGGCACATCACTGATGGTGGAGTTGATCAGGATACAATTGGTAGTCTTAACCACAGGAACCTCATCGTCATGCAAGGCAAATCCCATCATGGGGCCGCCCATGATAACGCGGCTCAGGGTTTTCAGGTTGCCGCCGCACTCCTCAATCAGGCGATTAATCGGTGTTCCGATAAGTACGTCAAGTACCCGTCCTTTGGCAACACTGCCGGTTACCGTCACATATCGTGATACCAGGGGCTCATTATGTTCGAGGGCTCGGTGAACAGCAAACGCCGTACCCACATTATGACAGATGATGCCGATATCGATTGGCAGCCCATGGCTGGGGACTTCCTTGCCGGTCAGGGACTGGATCAGTTGTTTTTCACCACCGGCCGGATAGACCGTGGGAACCTGTACAACCTCGATGCCGTCAGCATCCTGGTTGTAAAGTGCTTCCATGATCAGTTCATATTCTTTGGGTTTATTGTTTTCGATGGCGATAATGGCGTGTTGGACTTCCAGCGCCCGCTGCATGATCTGCAATCCGCGAATTATTTCATCGGGGTGATCCCGCATTAGCATTTGATCGCAGGTAATGTACGGTTCGCATTCCACGCCGTTCAATATTAAGGTGTGGATTTTATGGTGGTCGTTTTTTAGTTTGATGTAACTGGGAAATCCGGCGCCACCCAGTCCGACGATACCGTTGTCCCTGACCGCATCGCGTAACTGTTGAGGTGTCATCGATCCACAATCATGCGGCTGGCCGAAGGAGGCGATTGCTTTATCAGCACCGTCGGTTTCGATAACAATGGACTGCGCCGGCAATCCCGACGGGTGGGGTATGGGTCTTTCCTCGATGGCCACCACGGTGCCGGAAGTGGAGGCGTGCACGGGTACGCTGATTTCGGCGGCGGCTTCGGCCACCCGTTGCCCTTTTAGGACATAATCACCAACATTGACCACGGGGCTGGCGGGTATGCCGATATGTTGATGAAGCGGTAACACAATATGGTCCGGTATCGACGCCCGCTGGACGGGCTCCGTGGTTGATTCGCGTTTGTGTTCGCGTAACTGAACACCGCCCGGGAAGTTGAAAATGCGGCGTATCACGATCCGGTGCCTGTCTTTCGGGTCATCGTATCCCGATCGTTGTTGTCATCATGCGTTGTCTGGTTGGCCGGTGAGCGCCTGGCCAGTGCCGCCAGATTTTCCGGCAACACATCGGGGAAATCCCATACCCAGGTCTCGGTGGTGGGTTTGACTTGCACCATATCAATACAATCGACAGGGCAGGGGGGCACGCACAAATCGCAACCCGTGCATTCGGCTTCGATGACGGTGTGCATTTGTTTTGCCGCGCCGAGAATGGCATCCACCGGACAGGCCTGAATACACAGCGTGCACCCGATACAGATTTGTTCGTCAATCACGGCGACCCGTTTGCCTGTTTCCTCACCGTGTTCCGGGTTCAACGGCTTGGGGTCACGGCCCAGTAAATCGGCCAGTGCGATAATTGTGGTTTCACCACCGGGAGGACATTGGTTAATGTCCGCTTCGCCGTTGGCGATGGCTTGCGCGTAGGGGCGGCAGCCGGGGTAAGTGCATTGGCCGCATTGTGTCTGCGGCAGCAAGCTGTCGATTTTATCCACCATGGGGTCGCCTTCGACCCGGAACCGGACCGCGGCGTAACCCAGCGCCAATCCAAAAGCGACGGCAAGGACAGCAAGTGCAATGATGGCTGATAACATTTCTTTCTCTACGTCCGGTGATTCTAGTCCAGTCCCGAGAAACCCATGAAAGCCAGTGACATGAGACCGGCGGTGACCAGCGCAATGGCCGGGCCCTTAAACACCTCCGGTACATCCGCCACCGCCGTGCGTTCACGCATGGCCGCAAACAAAATCAATACCAGGGAAAAGCCAATGGATGCGCCGAACCCATAGATGAGGGAGTCCATAAACGAGTGATCATGACGGATGTTCAGTAACGCAACCCCTAATACCGCGCAGTTGGTGGTAATCAGGGGAAGAAAAATGCCCAGTACCCGGTACAGGATGGGGCTGGTTTTATGTACGAACATTTCCGTCAGTTGCACCACCACAGCGATGACCAAAATAAACGCGATGGTGCGCAGGTAAACGATACCCAGCGGTTCCAGAATATAAGCGTTAACCAGGTAGCTGGACGCCGATGACAGGGTAAGCACGAAAGTCGTTGCCAGTGCCATACCCATGGCTGTTTCCAGCTTGCGGGACACGCCCATAAAAGGGCACAAACCCAGGAACTGGACCAACACGAAGTTGTTGACCAGTACCGTGGACAGTAATATGAGAAAATATTCTTTCATCAAATTCCGGTGTTGGCTATGTAACGCGAAACCGCGTTGCGCGAAACTGCCGGAACCGCAATGCCGCGGTTCGTGGCAGGTTAACGGTCCTGCGGGTGGCGTGCTTTAGCAATGCGCCGTGCATGCAGTTGGTAACGTGCGCCCGTCGATCGCGGCAAAGTTATTTAATGCGCATCCCTGGCAGCGCACCGGCATCCGGTTGCAGTATCCACAGTTCCTTGCCGCCCGGACCCGCCGCCAGTACCATGCCTTCGGAGACACCAAAGCGCATTTTTCGCGGCGCCAGGTTGGCGACCATGACTGTGTATTTGCCTTGCAGCTGATCCGGGCTATAGGCGGACTTGATGCCGGCAAACACGTTACGAGTTTCACTGCCGATATCCAGTGTCAATTGCAGTAACTTGTCGGCACCTTCAACTTCCCTGGCTTCGACGATTCTAGCCACGCGCAGGTCCAGCTTGGCGAAGTCATCATATTGAATAGTCTCGGCGATCGGCTCCACGTCTTTAACTCCTGTTGTTGTGCCGGCTGCCGGCGTTTGTGGCTGGCCTGAGGTTTGCGCCGCGGCGTTTACCATGGCGTCAATTTTCTCCTGCTCGATGCGGGTCATTAACGGCTTGAACTTGTTGATCTTGTGGCCCCGTAAAGGCGCTGAATAGTTATGCCAGTTAAGAGGATCGATATTGAAAAACGTTTCCACGTTGGCCGACATTACCGGTAAAACCGGTTTGAGATAGGTGATCAACACCCTGAACAGGTTCAGTCCGGTGCTGCAAACATCCAGCACGTCCTGTTCCTTGCCGCTTTCTTTTGCCAGTACCCAGGGTTTGGCCTCATCGATGAACTGGTTGGCCTTGTCGGCAAGGGCCATAATGTCGCGCATGGCGTGACTGAATTCCCGGCTTTCGTACAATGCCCTGATTTTGTCGCCGGCTTCCACAAACGATTGATACAACGGCTCAAAGGCGCATTGTTCGGCCAGCGTGTTATCGAACCGCTTGTTGATGAACCCGGCGCAGCGGCTGGCGATGTTGACGACCTTGCCCACCAGGTCCGCGTTGACGCGGAAGGTAAAATCTTCCAGGTTAAGATCGAGATCGTCGATACGGCTGGTGAGTTTGGCCGCGAAATAATAACGCAGGTATTCCGGGTTCAATTGGTCCAGGTATTGACGCGCGCTGATAAACGTCCCGCGCGACTTCGACATCTTCTGGCCATTGATCGTTAAGAAGCCGTGCGTGTAGATGGCCGTTGGCGTGCGAAAATCGGCGCCTGCCAGCATCGCCGGCCAGAATAGCGCGTGGAAGCGGACGATGTCTTTACCTATAAAGTGATAAAGTTCGGTCTTGCTGCCGCTGGCAAGGTATTCATCAAAGTCCAGGTCACTGCGCTGGTCGCACAGGTTCTTGAAACTGGCGAAATAGCCAATGGGCGCATCCAGCCAAACGTAGAAGTATTTGCCTGGTGCATCGGGAATTTCAAATCCAAAGTAGGGGCTGTCCCGGGAGATGTCCCATTCCTGTAAACCGATTTCGAACCATTCATCCAGCTTGTTGGCAATCTCTTCCTGTAAATGACCGGCATGCAGCCATTGTTTCAGCATGTCCTCGAAATCGGGCAGCTTGAAAAAGAAATGCTCTGACTCTTTTAGTACGGGCGTGGCGCCGGACACCGCCGACCGCGGGTTGATAAGGTCGGTGGGATCATAAGTTGAACCACAAACTTCGCAGTTGTCACCGTACTGGTCCTCGGCGCCGCATTTGGGGCAGGTGCCTTTGACAAAGCGGTCCGGTAAAAACATGGCCTTGTCGGGGTCGTACAGTTGGGAAATAACCCGTGAACTGATGTGGTCGTTGTTTTTTAACCGCGTATAAATCAGCTCCGCCAGTTCGCGATTCTCAGTGGAGTGAGTGGTGTAATAATTGTCGAATTCAATATGAAAATCCGCAAAATCGGCAATGTGTTCTTTGGCGATGCGTGCCACTAGCTCTTCTGGGGTAATGTCTTCCGCTTGCGCTCGCAGCATAATGGGTGTTCCGTGGGCGTCGTCGGCACAGACATAAGTGCACTGGTTGCCCTGCATTTTTTGGTGGCGAACCCAGATATCGGTCTGGATGTATTCCACCAAATGCCCGATGTGGATGGAGCCGTTGGCGTAGGGCAAGGCGCTGGTTACCAGTATTTTTCGGGATGAATCTGTCATACAACGAATTTTTAACCTGTAAATTGTGTGGCATTGGATAATGGTGCTGACGGTGAATATGGCGCCAGAGTGCCTGGTAAGTCCTAACAGGGACTACCGGCAGATGTATGATTATACAAGAATATTACGATAAGGGTTTAAATCGTGTAAACTTGCCCCCACTTTCAACGGGCAGGGTCGCGGGCGCCAATGGGGCGGGCGGTTTGGCGCCGTCTCACGGAATTTTATTGCGTGCGCACGCTGTTATTCACATGCACGAGTGCATGTACCCATTGGGCGGTGCTGCGGCATCAGCCAACCGAATTTTATTCAGTCAAGACCTTAAGGAGCCTTGCTATGTCCAGTATTTCTCGTGACCAGGTTGAAAGTGCTATTCAACAATATATAGATCCCTATCTCGAATCGGATCTGGTCACTGCGAAATCCATTAAAAATATTGCGGTCGAAGACGGCAAAGTCACCGTCGAGGTGGTATTGGGATATCCCGCTAAAGGTTACTATGACGAGCTGACCGCGAAACTCAAGGAAAACATCAGCGCGTTGGACGGTGTGTCCGACGTCAGTATTAATGTCACCAGTAAGGTTGAAGCCCACGCGACCCAGAAGGGCGTCAAACCCATCGACCAGGTGAAAAATATTATTGCCGTGGCTTCCGGTAAAGGCGGCGTTGGTAAGTCCACCACCGCCGTGAATCTGGCGATAGCGCTGGCCGCCGAAGGCGCCACCGTGGGTATTCTGGATGCCGATATTTATGGTCCCAGTCAGCCGCGGATGTTAGGCGTCAAGAACAAGCCAGAGTCGCCGGACGGCAAGAGCCTGGAACCACTGGTTGGCCACGGTATTCAATCCATGTCCATTGGTTACTTGATCGATGAAGAGACGCCGATGATATGGCGGGGGCCCATGGTGACCCAGGCGCTGGAACAGCTGCTCAATGATACCAATTGGAAAGATGTCGACTATTTGATCATAGACTTACCGCCGGGCACCGGTGATATCCAGTTGACCCTGGCGCAAAAAGTCCCCGTCAGTGGCGCCGTGATTGTCACCACGCCGCAGGACATCGCGCTGCTCGATGCCCGCAAGGCCCTCAAAATGTTTGAAAAAGTGGATGTGCACGTTTTGGGTATTATCGAAAACATGAGTATCCATATTTGCAGTCAATGCGGGCACGAAGAACACATATTCGGTGAAGGCGGTGGCCAGAGTATGTCGGATCAGTACAACGTGGATTTTCTGGGCGCTTTGCCTCTGGACAAGCAAATTCGCGAAGAAGTGGACAGCGGTCGCCCCACGGTCGCCGTCGAGCCCGAATCCCGCATTTCACAAATTTATCGCGAGATTGCCCGGCGCACCGCTGCCAAACTGTCCAAACGGGCCAAAGAACATAGTGCCAAGTTCCCCAATATTGTGATACAAAATAGCTGAGTTGTGGCCGGCCGATGCCACCGGTTTTTCGGCGATCACAATATAAGACAAATAACGAAAAGAGAATAAAATGCGCGGCGTGCAGTAACGCGTTGTCAGGTATCGCACGGCGCCAACGAGGGAACAGGCATTTATGAGCATTAAATCCGACCGCTGGATTCGCCGCATGGTCGAGACCCAGGCGATGATCGATCCGTTTGAACCGGGGCAGGTGCGGGAAACGGAACACGGCCGCATTATTTCTTACGGGACGTCGAGCTACGGCTACGATATTCGCTGCGCCGACGAATTCAAGATTTTCACCAACATCAATTCCGCCATTGTCGATCCCAAGAACTTTGACGACAACAGCTTTGTGGACGTCAAGTCGGACGTTTGTATTATTCCGCCAAACTCATTTGCCCTGGCCCGCACGGTGGAATATTTTCGCATTCCACGAAATGTGTTGACCATTTGCCTGGGTAAATCCACTTATGCCCGCTGCGGTATTATTGTTAATGTGACACCTCTGGAACCG
>JASFOJ010000138.1:0-13464 GCA_050116575.1 Gammaproteobacteria bacterium
TTCAACACAAAACGGTGCAAAAGACGAGTTTGATAAAACATACGTCAAGGCCGAAAAGGCATTGAAACAGCTGTCAGACGCCGGCGGCGCCTGGGCGTTTACAGAAGACACATTGAAGGAATCGCGAGAACTGGCGAATAACCAGGATTATGACAAAGCGATAAAGCTGGTGAAGCAGGCGATGGCGGAAACCGACATTGCCCTGCGACAATTTGAAAGTCAGAAAAACGCTGGTCCTTATCTGTTCTAACTAAGCAAGCCTGTTCTGATAAGGCCCGGTTAGCATTACCCTTTCTACCTTCATGTCATTACAGCGCCTTCACCGTGCTGGCGGTGATGGCGTTTATTATATTTTATAGTTAATGATCAAAGGCGCGTGGTCGGAAAAACGCTGTTCCTTGTAGATAGACGCCGATGCCACTTTATCTTTCAGGTTGGGGGTAATCACGTGATAGTCAATGCGCCATCCCACATTCTTGGCCCAGGCCTGTCCCCGGTTTGACCACCAGGTATAGTGACCCGGGTCCTGGTTGACTACCCGGAAGGCGTCGACGAATCCCATGGGGCCGAACAGCTGGTCCAGCCAGGCCCGCTCCTCGGGCAAACAGCCGGAGGTTTTCTGGTTGCTTTTCCAGTTGGTGATGTCGATCTCCTTGTGCACGATATTCCAATCCCCGCACAGGATAAACTCACGGCGTTTGCGGCGCATCGCTTTCAAGGTATGCGTAAACCGGTCCATGAAACTGAATTTAACGTCCTGGCGGACGTCGCCACTGGAGCCGGACGGCAGATAAAGAGATGCCACGCTTAAGCCGTCAAAGTCCGCCTGGATATAGCGGCCTTCCGCGTCCATATCCTCGTAACCTTCGCCGAAACCCACCACCAGGTTGTTGGGTTCCTTCTTGCAATACAGGCCGACGCCGCTGTAGCCTTTTTTCTCCGCTTCAAAGTAGTAGCAGTGATAACCCTTGGGGTAATAAACCTCATCATCCAGTTGGTGCTCCTGAGCCTTGATTTCCTGCAGACAGACAACATCGGCTTTTTGCTTTTTCAGCCAGTCGAAAAAGCCCTTGCGGTTGGCCGCCCTGATGCCGTTGACATTAACCGTGATAATTTTCATCATGACTACGTTGGATATGTTTTTATTGGGGCGACATGATACTGGATATCACGGTCATAATCTATCGCCAGCCGCCGAACCGAAATCAATATGGAGATGCCGCGACTTATAGGGTTATAATTGTGACGAGCCGGGTTTTGCTAGCGGCATGTCGGAGAAAAACAGATCGGTAACAGGATGTCGTGGAACATGGAAAATTATCAAAAAGAATTTTTATCATTTGCAATTGATATCGGCGTGTTGAAGTTCGGCGAATTTACGCTGAAATCCGGCCGTAAAAGTCCGTATTTTTTCAATAGCGGCCTGTTCAACAGTGGCGCCAGCTTGGCGACGCTGGGCAGTTTTTACGCGCAAGCGGTAACTGCCTCGCAACTGGAATTCGACATGGTTTATGGTCCGGCTTATAAAGGCATTCCTTTGGCGTCGGCGATGGTGATTGCGCTGGCTAACGACTATAAAAAAGATGTTCCATACGCGTTTAACCGCAAGGAAATCAAGGACCACGGTGAAGGTGGCGTCATTGTGGGGTCACCTTTACAGGGCAAGGTGTTGATCATCGACGATGTGATATCCGCCGGCACCTCGGTGCGTGAATCCATCGATATTATTAAAGCGCAGGGCGCGGAACCGGCCGGCGTGGTTATAGCACTGGATCGCCAGGAGCGGGGCAAAGGCGACACCACCGCCATACAGGAAGTGGAACAACAATTCGGTATTCCCGTTACCAGCATTGTACGGCTGGGAGATCTTATTAACTACCTGGAACAAAAAGACGATACACAGGACCAGGTAGACGCCATCAAGAACTATCGTGAAAAATACGGCGTCAGTTAAAAACTATTTTTAACGCAAAGACGCCAGGGCGCAAAGTAGAAAACAAAAATTCTCTATTTTTCGCGTTCTCTGCGTCTTAGCGTTAAATTTTTTTTGGTCTAGCAAGTCAAAGCCGTGAAGCGTTAGCCAATGATCAGTTTAATGCCCACCAGCAAGGTTATCGCTTCGTAAACCCGTTTGATCCAGCGACTGCCTTTTACGATGGCCAGGTGGGCGCCGATATAGCCCCCCAATAGCGATCCCAACAGCAATGCCGGCAACCAGCTCCACTGTACGTCTGCCAGTAGCGCTAGCGTAACGGCGCCGGTGCCGTTCCAGAACAATCCCACCAGCACCAGGGTATGGGCGACAGCTCGCTTGTAGTCCAGGCCGTACCAACTCACCAGCCACAGCGTGACAAACAAGCCGGTGCCGGAAGTCAGTGAACCATTAAGTGCCCCGATAACAAACAGTACTATTCCACCGATGATCAGCGATTGCATCGACGGGAGGCGTTGTTTTTGATTAAGGCCCAGTTGCGGCCGGAACACCGAATAAAGCCCCAGGCCCGCGGTTAACAGGCCCAGGGCGATTTCCGCGTTGCGGTCCGGCACCAGCAAAATAACATTGGCGCCCAGAATGACGCCGGGCAAGCCGAACACAAGCATCGAAACGGTGAGGCGTTTGTCGAGGGAGCCTTCCCGTAAATTGCGAAGGGTGGCGCCCACCCCGAGCGCTACGCTGGCGATCTTATGGGTTGCCAGGGCGATACTGAACGTCAGGCCCAGGAAAATCAGTACGGGAAACTGAATAAGACCGGCGCCGCCGCCGGCAAATGCGGAAAATATATTGGCGATCAGGGAAATAAAGAAAAGTAAAACCTGGTCCCAGCCTAGCAAGGGGACTCCGTTACGGTATTAATGTTCGCGATGATCGGGGCTGGCATGGCAGTTTTTTATTGTGTTTGTTAGCTTGTGGAAGCATTAACGGCTTGACGAGGTGATCAACGTGCCCACACCTTCGTCGGTGAAAATTTCCAGCAACACAGCGTGTGCAACCCGGCCGTCGATAATGTGCGATGTATGTACGCCGGACTTGACGGCATTGAGCGCCGCGTCGATTTTCGGCAACATGCCGCCGTGGATGGTGCCGTCTTCAATGAGCTTGTCCACATGAGCAGCTGATAAGCCGGTCAACAATTTGCCGTCTTTGTCCAGCAGGCCTTCAATGTTGGTGAGCAGCATGAGCTTTTCCGCCTGCAGGGTTTCCGCCAGCTTGCCGGCCACCACGTCGGCGTTGATGTTGTATGATAATCCGTCCGTGCCGACGCCGATGGGTGCTATCACGGGAATAAAATCGCCACTGATCAGCATGTTCACCACCGAAGGGTCGATGCTTTGCACCTCGCCCACGTGGCCGATATCAATGATTTCCGATGCTTTCAGTTCCGGGGAATCACCGGTAAACGTCATCTTGCGCGCGTGGATCAGGTCACCGTCCTTGCCGGTCAGGCCCACGGCGTTGCCGCCCAGGCGGTTAATGAGGTTGACGATTTCCTTGTTCACCAGGCCGCCCAGCACCATTTCCACGACATCCATGGTTTCGCTGTCGGTGACGCGCATGCCGCGGACAAATTCTGTTTCTTTGCCGATGCGGTCCAGGTGCTTGCCGATTTGAGGTCCGCCGCCGTGCACCACCACAGGATTGATGCCCACTGCCTTCATTAACACGATATCCCGGGCGAAGCCTTCCTTCAGCTTTTCGTCGATCATGGCATTACCGCCGTATTTAATGACAAAGGTCTTGCCGGAAAAGCGCTGGATATAGGGCAGCGCCTCGGATAATACGTGGGCGACGTTGCTGGCGACTTCGCGTGTTAACGACATAGTAGTCTCAAAGTTAAATGTGGTTCAACGATAACTCACTATATCACAACCGGGCTGCCGGATGCGCGGGGCAACGGATGCAGGGTGACAGCAGGGCACTGATTAGAAGGGAATCTGAACATCGGAGCCTGCCTGTTCCTTTACCAGTTCGCGAAATGCGGACTTGATGCGCTCCAGGGCTTGTTCGTTGTCGCCTTCAAAGCGGAACACCAGGCACGGCGTGGTGTTGGACGCACGCACCAGGCCGAAGCCGTCATTCCAGTCAGCCCGCACGCCGTCAATGGTGGTCAGTTTGGCGCCTTCGAAATGGGCATTGTCCACCAGCTTTTTGATCAGCTTGAAGTGTTCGCCCTCGGCCATGTTGAGATTGAGTTCCGGGGTATTGATGGTGTCCGGTAGCTCGCCAAAGATATCCGCCGCCGGGCGTGAATCCTTGGATAGAATTTCCAGCAGCCGTGATGCCGTGTAAAGGGCGTCGTCAAATCCGTACCAGCGCTCCTTGAAAAAGATATGGCCGCTCATTTCACCCGCTAGCAATGCGCCGGTTTCCTTGAGTTTGGCCTTGATAAACGAATGGCCGGTTTTCCACATGATGGGGTTTCCGCCCGCTTCCTTGATCACCAGCGGCAGCTTGTTGGTGCATTTAATATCGAAAATAATATCGCCGCCGGGATTGCGGGCCAGGATATCTTTGGCATACAGCATTAACTGGCGGTCAGCCCAGATAACGCCGCCTTGTGGTGTAATAACACCCAGGCGGTCTCCGTCGCCGTCGAAGGCCAGACCAATGTCGGCGTCGCTGCCGGCAAGGGCCTTTTTGATGTCTTCGAGATTTTCCGGCTTGCTGGGATCAGGGTGATGATTGGGGAACGTGCCATCCACGTCGCAATACATTTCCTGAACCTCGCATCCTAAAGCGCGCAGCAACTTGGGCGCTACCGCACCGGGTACCCCGTTGCCGCAGTCGACGATGATTTTCATGGGGCGGGACAGTTTCACGTCGCCGGCGACCCGTTCAATATACTGATCAACAATATCCAGGGTTCGGTAGTTGCCGGTTCCGCTGGTAAAATTTTTCGCTTCGATGCGCTGGCGCAGCTGCTGAATGTCATCACCCGATAATGTTGTGCCGCCAATGACCATTTTCAGTCCGTTGTAATCGGGCGGATTATGACTGCCGGTGAGCATTACACCGGAACCGGTGCCCAGTGCATAGGCCGCGTAGTACAACACGGGGGTGGGCACCATACCCAGGTCCACCACGTCGCGACCGCTATCCACTAATCCCTGGGTGAACGCCTTGATCAAGGTGGGTCCGGACAATCGCCCGTCCCGTCCCACGTAGACTTCCTGTTCACCGCGGTCCTTGGCTTCGCTACCCACTGCCAGGCCAATCTGGTAGGTGGCATCTTCGGTCAGTGTTTTATCCACAATACCGCGAATGTCATAGGCTTTAAAAATGGAAGGTTCGATGGGTGTCATTTGAAATTGTGCTGACATAATCTTCTCTGCGCTGGTTGATCCGTTGTGATGAATAGCAAGCTGTTATACAGAATTGAAAACAGCCGGTTATCAATGTTTGCCGGTATGGCCAAAACCTCCCGCGCCGCGGTCACTGTCTGCAAACTCCGCCACGATTTCGAAGGAGGCTTGTACTACGGGTACGAACACCATTTGTGCGATACGTTCACCGGGATTGACGGTAAATTCCGTCTGGCCCCGATTCCAGCACGAAACATACAGCTGACCCTGGTAATCGGAATCAATGAGCCCGGTGAGGTTGCCCAGCACAATGCCGTGTTTGTGGCCCAGCCCCGAGCGGGGTAACAACACGGCGGCCAGTGCCGGATCGTTAATATGTATGGCAATCCCGGTGGGGATCAGTTCGGTGGCGCCGGGGGGCAGGTGAAGGGGTTCGTCAATACAGGCGCGCAAATCCATGCCTGCCGACCCGTCGGTGGCGTATTCAGGTAAGGGAATGTGGGTCCCAATGCGGTCATCGAGTATTTTTAATTGGACTTTTTTGGTGGTGTCTTGTGTCATGTGATCGCGCCCCGCTGGCTGTTCAAGGAATCGAAAGAGCTGGCGGTTATTATACCGGTTTGTACCGGGACACCATAATGGAAAACAAAACGGGGCGCTGCCCTCCGGCGGCGCCCCGTATCGTATATCGTACCCCGTACAAAGGTGGGTTAAAGGAGGGTTATGGCTTCTGCGATACCGTCTGCGGTATGTTGCCCACCATGATGGTCGCCATTTTGTCGGGATGGACACGGCGCTTGAAAGCATCTTTAATATCGGCGACGGTCACGGCCTCGACCTTGGCATTGAAAGTATCCAGGTAGTCGAGAGGCAATTGGTAGAAGCCGATCATGCCTATATAACCGAGGATCTTCTTGTTGCTGGAAATGCGCAACGGGAAGCCACCGGTAATGTTTTTCTTGGAGGCGGCCAGTTCTTGCTCGGTGGGACCGTTGTTAATGAAGTCTTTCAGGGTCTGGCGCGCGACTTTGAGGGCTTCCTTGGCCTTGTCGTTGCGAGTTTGCAGCCCGAGTTGGAACGGACCATCTTTGTGCATGGGCAGGAAATAGGAATAGGTGCTGTATGCCAGCCCCCGGTCCTCGCGAATTTGCTGGCTCAACCGGGACACCAGACCACTGCCGCCTAATATATGGTTGCCCACATACAGTGCAAAATAATCCGGATCACCGCGTTTCATGCCCGGCTGTCCAATGAGGATATGGGTCTGGGTCGATGGATGCTCAATGGTGATTTGAGCAGCTTTTTGCAACATATCAACCTTGGGCAGCGGATCCGCCGGTTTACCCTTGGCCAGTTTGCCGATAACGGCGTTGGCTATTTGCTCGGCCCTGGCCCGGTCCAGGTCGCCCACGATGGCGATAGTGGCGTTGGCTCCCACAAAATACCGCTTGTAGAAAGCCTCCAAGTCCTTACGGGTTAATGCCTTGACGGTGTCCTGGTATCCGTCCGGCAGTGTGGCGTAAGGGTGATTTTGGAATACCGCCTTGTAAAATGCCTTGTCCGCCAGGGCGCCGGGGGATTGCTTGCGCTGTTCGATGCCCACCAGCATCCGTTTGCGTTCCCGTTCAAAGGCGTCCTTGGGAAAAGTCGGTTTGCTAAGCACCAGTGCCAGGGTATCCAGCGCCGGGGTTAGCACTTTCTCATCGGACAGGCTGCGCAACGAAAAGGTGGACATATCCCGCTGGGAATCGCTGCTAAAGCGGGCACCCAGTTCGTCGAAACGTTGAGAAATCTGCTCGGCGGTGAGATCGCCGGCGCCTTCCGACATCATGGCGTTGGTGAGCAGTGCCACCCCCGACTTGTCCTTGTCTCTGGCAGCGCCCGCGTCAAAGGTCACCTGCAGGTCCACAATGGGCAGTTCCGGCGCGGCCACGAAATATACCCGGGCACCGTTGTCGGTGGTCCAGTGCTGGATATCAATACTGGCCGCAACCGGTTGGCTGAGACCGACGAACAGGACGCTGAGTAATAGCCATTGATTAATGCGCATGTTGGGCCCCTCCCTCGTTGCGAGCAACAGTATTGTTAATAGGTTGGGGGTCGAGCACCGCCACCGTTAAATGGTCATCGGTGAGATATTTTTTCGCCACCTGCTGTACCTGTTCCGCGGTAATTTTGCGGAAATTATCTACATACTGGTCGGTCAGGCGCCAGTCCAGGCCGACGCTTTCCAGGCTGCCCATTTGCATGGCCTGGTAGAACACCGAGTCCCGTTCATAGATTTTACTGGCCACCACCTGGGTTTTGATGCGCTCCAGTTCCTCTGCGGTGACCGGTTCCTTTTTAAGGCGGTCGATCTGGTCGCGAATGGCGGTTTCCAGTTCCTTAATAGTGTGGCCCTGGGCGGGCGTGCCATCGAACAGGAACAATTCACCCAGTCGGCTGAACAAGTCGTAACCGGCGCTGACACTGGCCGCCACGGCTTTGCCGCGGATCAGGTCGGTGGTAAACCGGGAGCTGGCGCTGCCGTCCAGTACATGGGCCAGCATTTCCAGTGCATAGGGTTCCCAGTCCTGTTGGGCTGTTTTTACCACCGGCACCTTGTAGCCCATCACCAGATAAGGTAATTGTGCCGGTTCTTTAACCACAATGCGGCGCATGCCGGTTTGGTCCACTTCGGTTTGCGGTTTGAGTTGGGGGATGTCGCGGGCAGGAACCGGGCCGTAATATTTTTTGGCCAGGGCCAGTACTTCTTGCGGGTCCACGTCACCTACCACCACCAGCGTGGCGTTGTTGGGTACGTACCATTGCTTGTACCATTGCTGGGCATCCTGCGCGGTCATGTGTTTCAGGTCGGTCATCCAGCCGATAATGGGATGATGGTAAGGGCTGTTGACGTAGGCGGTTGCCATAAACCGTTCGTAGGTTTTGGATTTGGGCTTGTCATCGGTGCGCATTCGACGTTCTTCCATAACCACCTGGATTTCCTTGGCGAACTCTTCCGGACTCATGTTCAGGTTTTCCATGCGGTCTGCTTCCAGTTCAAAACTGATGGGCAGGCGGCTTTTTTCCAGTTGCTGAAAATATGCCGTGTAATCCTGGCCGGTGAAGGCGTTTTCACGGCCGCCGTTGGCGGCGATGATTTTGGAAAACTCGTTGGGACCGTATTTTTTGGTGCCCTTGAACATCATATGCTCCAGCACATGGGCCACGCCGGTGGTGCCGTTTTTCTCGTAACTACTGCCGGTTTTGTACCAGATCTGGGATACCACCACCGGTGCGCGATGGTCTTCCTTGATCAAGACCTTCAGGCCGTTGTCCAGTTTAAATTCGTGGACCCGGGGATTGTCGGTTTCGCCCTTGGCCGAAACATCGGTGTCCGGCGCTTTAGCGCCACTGCCGTCGGCGGCCGGTGATGATGCGGGTTTTACACTCGCAGAGGGTTGCATCTGGGAGCTGGCGCAACCGGCCATCGCGGTTGCGAACAGCAGCAACAACGCTGCCGTTGTCTTCCAGTGTCGGCATCTACTCATATTTTTTCTCTCTTGTTACGGGTTAATCGAAGTAATCGTGGATTTGCCGGAATCATCTTTTTTGTTTTGGACACGGTCGATCGTGTCAGAAATAGTGTCTAAGATCAAAACATTCAATGTATTCAATGATAGTGCCAGTCTTTGCCACAGCGTCAATAGAACGATTGGTAAATATTTGTGCGCTAGCTTCGCCGTTTTTCGTTACAATTTGACCTTTCGCGGGCCATTGGGGTCTACCATGACGCACCGCCGCGTTTAAGGACGGTGAATACGTACACAACTTCATGAGACAGTCACCATTTATGTTTGGTTTCAAAAAGGGAAAATCGGATCAGGCAAACGATCAAAACGCCGTGCCGCCGGCCGGCGAGGAAGCGTCCCGTGACACGGCGGACGACGCGTCGGCAGCAACGCCACAGGATCCGACAACAGTGACATCGGCCGAACCATCCCCTGAGCAACAACCACCCAAAAAGGCAGGGTTATTTGCGCGGCTGGCGAAAGGCTTAAAACGCACTCGCTCCGGTTTCACTGAAGGCGTTACCAGCCTGGTGATGGGTAAAAAAGCCATCGATGACGAAGTACTGGAAGAAATCGAGGCCTTGTTGTTGAGTGCCGACGTGGGTATTGAGGCCACTGAATCCATTATTGATGATTTAACGGCGCGCCTGAAACGCAAGCAGCTCAATGATACCGAGGCGTTGTTTCAGGCTCTCACCGAAGACATGAGTAAAATCCTGGAGCCGGTGTCACAACCGCTGACCATCCCGGCCTCTGATAAACCGTTTGTCATATTGATGGTGGGTATCAACGGCGCCGGTAAAACCACCACCATTGGCAAGCTGGCCAAGCGTTTCCAGGGCGACGGCCATAGTGTCATGCTGGCCGCCGGTGATACGTTCCGCGCGGCGGCGGTGGAACAACTGCAGGAATGGGGCAAACGCAATGATATTCCCGTTATTGCCCAGCAAACCGGCGCTGATTCCGCATCCGTGATCTATGATGCCGTGCAGGCGGCGCACGCGCGAAAGATTAATGTTTTAATCGCCGATACGGCGGGACGGTTACACACCCAGGCGAACCTGATGGAGGAACTGAAAAAAGTTCGCCGTGTTATCACCAAGCTCGATGCCGAAGCGCCCCATGAAGTTATGATTGTGCTGGATGCCAGTATTGGCCAGAACGCGGTGATGCAGGCCAAACAATTCCAGGAAGCGGTGGGTGTGTCCGGCGTCACCCTGACCAAACTCGACGGCACCGCCAAGGGCGGCGTGATCTTTGCCATTGCCCGGCAACTGGGCATACCCATTCGTTACATTGGTATTGGCGAGGGTATCGATGATTTGCGGGATTTTAATGCCGGGGATTTTGTCAACGCGCTGTTACAACACGACACCAGCACAACAGCAGACAGCGGCGGGTCATGATCAAACTGGTCAATGTCTCCAAGCGTTATCCCGGTGGCCACGAAGCATTAAATAATGTCAGCTGCCATTTGGAAAAAGGTGACATGGCCTTTTTAACGGGCCACTCCGGGGCAGGTAAAAGTACCCTGTTAAAACTGATCACCATGATTGAGCGCACCACGCGCGGTGAAATTGTACTGGACGGTAAAAACCTGTCCCGGGTACGCCGGCGCCAGATTCCTTTTATTCGCCGCAAGATCGGCATGGTGTTCCAGGACCACAACCTGTTATACGACAAAACGGTGTTTGACAACGTGGCGCTGCCGCTGATCATTGCCGGCGAACATCATAGCGAAACGGGACGCCGGGTGCGCGCGGCGCTGGATAAGGTAGGTTTACTGGGCCGTGAAAAAGAGTTTCCCGTGACCTTATCTACCGGTGAACAGCAACGCGTGGGCATTGCCCGGGCGGTGGTGAACCGTCCGCCGGTGTTACTGGCAGACGAACCCACTGGTAACCTGGACCCTGAACTGTCACGGGAAATTATGGCGTTGTTCGAGGCGTTCAACAATATCGGCGCCACCGTATTAATCGCCACCCATGATTTAGAGCTCATTAAACAAATCCCGCAGCGGTTGTTGACCCTGCAGCAGGGAAGGTTGGTGGCTGATACTTCGGTACAGGAGCTGACTCGCAGCGCCTGAGGCTGCCAGTCGCCAATATTCCACCAGCGTCGCCCTTCAACATTATAAGTTATGCGTAACAGGCCAAACCGACAACGAAAAAAATCCCAGGCCCGGCGGCAACCACTGCCCAAACCGGCGCCTGACCAGGACGGGGAGGCGCGCAGCCGTCCGCGATCACGATCCCGGCTCGGTAAGTTGCTGTTGCACCACGGCTGGGTGGCCAAAACCTCATTCGTTCAGTTATTGCAAACCCCGTTATCCACGTTATTAACGGCGGCGGTTATCGCCATTGCGCTGTCTTTACCCACCGGTCTGTTTTTATTGCTCGATGATCTGCAATCCATCGTGGTGGGCTGGCAGGGCACGGCGCAGATTTCCGTATTTATGAAAAACTCCGTCTCCGACAGCGAGGCCCGGGGCGTTGCCGATGGCGTGCAGCGCTGGCCGGAAATCCAGACTGTCCGCTTTATCAGCGCGCAACAGGCACTGGAGGAATTCCAGCAGCAATCGGGTTTTGGCGACGCGCTGGGTATTCTGGACGAAAACCCGCTGCCCGCCGTATTGGTGATTCGACCCGCGACGCAATACCTGTCGACGGACAAGCTCAAACCGGTGGCCCAAAAGCTGCGGCAGTTGCCCACCGTGGACCTGGTGCAGCTGGACTTTCAATGGATTGAGCGGCTCAATACCATGATCGCCATCGGCAAACGCGGCGGGATCCTGTTGGCCGCCCTGCTGGCGGTGGCTGTGCTGGTGGTTATCGGCAACACCATCCGGTTGACCATTTTTAACCGCCGGCAGGAAATCCTGGTGACCAAGCTGATCGGCGCCACCAACCGGTTTATTCGCCGGCCGTTCCTGTATACCGGTTTCTGGTACGGGGTGCTGGGGGCGGTGTTGGCCGGCATCCTGATCACCGTGCTTTTTTGGTTGCTCAGCGAGCCGGTGCGCTCGCTGGCGGCCCTCTACAACAGCCCTTTCGAGCTCACCGGCCTGACCCTGCTTGACTCGGTATTGGTCTTTGCCACAGCTATTGGTCTGGGGCTACTGGGTTCCTGGATCGCCGTGACCCGCCATATCCAGGCCATCGAGCCAAAATAAATAATTGCCAAAAACTGACGAATTTCAATTAACCTTTTGATATTTATGGTAAATTGTACATCCTGCGAACTTTTGGTAGGGTTAGCACTCAAATTTCGCGAGTGCTAAAATTATTGGCACTCTCGAAAATCGAGTGCTAAACTTTTGCAAACATAACGAATGAAGGGGTTAATACAGACGATGATGCCATCAAATCATGCCTTGGAACTGGTCAATCCCAGTGGCAGCCTGGAAGCTTATATACAAGCCGCCAATCAAATGCCCATGCTGGAAGCCGACGAAGAGCGTGAGCTTGCCACTCGCCTGCAAGAGAACGGCGACCTGGAAGCGGCCCGGCGTCTGGTCATGTCGCATTTACGCTTCGTGATCCACATTGCCCGCGGCTACAGTGGCTATGGCCTGGCGCAGGCCGACCTGATCCAGGAAGGCAACGTGGGGCTCATGAAAGCCGTCAAGCGTTTTGACCCCACCATGAATGTCCGCCTGGTGTCCTTTGCCGTGCACTGGATCCGCGCGGAAATCCACGAATTTATCCTGCGCAACTGGCGCATTGTGAAACTGGCCACCACCAAGGCCCAGCGTAAAATGTTTTTCAACCTGCGCAAGAACAAGAAACACCTGGGCTGGTTCAGCCGCGAGGAAGTGGAAAACGTGGCTAGGGACCTGAACGTGACGCCCGAAGTGGTGCTGGAAATGGAAAAGCGCATGAGCGGTCAGGATACGCCGTACGATGGCTACGGCGACAGCGGCGATGACGATGATTATACGCCCTCGCCCGCCGGTTACCTGCAAGACCTGAGTCACGAGCCTTCCAGTTTGCTGGAGGAGGAAAACTCCACCAGCCACAACAACGAAAAACTGGCCCAGGCCCTGGAAACCCTGGACGAGCGCAGCCGCGATATCCTGCAGCAACGCTGGTTATCCGAAAAGAAATCCACGTTGCATGATCTGGCGGCGCAATACAAAGTCTCCGCTGAGCGCATTCGCCAGCTGGAACAAAACGCCATGAAGAAAATGAAATCGCATATGATCGCCTGATTCATGTAAGCGTTTATAAAAAGTGTTACCTTAAAAGCCGCGTTACGCGGCTTTTTTGTGTTAGGCCCGAATGGTACTTAGTTAAGGCGTACTTCAGGAGTTTGGTCATTCCGGCGAAGGCCGGAATCCAGGGAAAACTACCACCATTATAAATTCTGGATCCCGGCCTTCGCCGGGATGGCGGCAGTTCCAGGCATAACTAAGTGCCATTCGTGTTAGGCCCCTTTATTGCCAGAAGGCAAAAATTAACGCGATTGCGGCCTGAGAATTGGCTTCTTTCCAACAATCCATGTGGATCGATAAATTTCCAACCCCAGTGAATTTCGTAAACAAACACAATAACAGCCCGATTTATTTATTGTTTGCTGGATAAGCTGCGACTTAGTGGTGTAGTTGATA
>JASFOJ010000139.1:0-13321 GCA_050116575.1 Gammaproteobacteria bacterium
CGCGCCGCTGTCATTGGGTAGTAAATGGCGCGACCCGTTTGTCATAAAATCCGCGATTATACTGGCGATCAGCTCAGGTTTGGCCATTAATGGCCTGATTCATTTGGTTCGCTTAACGTGGATAAAATTGCCATTTACTGTTGACTCAAGCCAGTTGTTGATGGATTCAGTTTATTGGGGCGCAGGAATCGTCATTACATTGCTGTTGTCGGCCTTGGTGATGTTAGGCCGCAGTGCCCGAACACATCTGGTTATGATTGAATTGATCTTAATTGGCTCTTTTGGAGCCATATCAACAACGGCCGCGGAACTTCGGGATATCAATATCGAGCTGGATGAATCCAGGGGTCATAGTTATGAGGTCAAAGCACTTGATAAGAAAATTACTCGATCCCGGCGGTCAAGCAGTTACTATCTGTATGTGAATGACTGGAACAAAGAACACGCAAGGAAAAAAGTAAAAGTACCCAGCGACATTTATTATTCCATCGAAATCGGGGATTTATTACTGGTTAAGCAAAAGAACGGTTTCCTGAATTACCGGTGGGTGGAGAGTCTAAGTAAGAAAACATAAAACAAGGTCAGGGCATCGCAACAGGCAAGTCGCCCATAACTGATCGAAGGAATAGGACGGGTAGAGGCATGGAAATCAGCTATCTCGCGGATCACCCGGAATTTATTGAGGTCCTGGCGCCATGGATTTGCAAACATTGGCAGCCCGTGGTCACCGACGAAACGCTTGAATCCCGCGTCGCGAAGCTGCAAGGGCATATGAACCGGGAATCGTTGCCCATTGCATGGGTTGCTCATTCGGGAGGAGAAGTTTTCGGAACCGCGGCGTTGCGTGTTCATGATCTTCCAGGCCGGGAAGATCTTACGCCCTGGTTGGGCGGTGTTTTTGTTGGGCCGAACTTTCGGCACAGAGGAATTGGCGCATGCTTATGTGGCGCGGTTGAAGAGAACGCAAAATCATTATTTGGCAATGATCCTCTCTATTTATTCACACTGGATAAGCAAAAATGGTACGAAACAATGGGCTGGACAATCGTTGAGCCTTGTACCTGGTGCGGCCATAATGGTCATATTATGGTTAAGACATTGCCTTAACCAGGGCTTCCTGAGTTATATTTCGTCAATGTTCAGCAAGCGCATGCCTTCGGGGGAATCATCATCGTCGTTGGGGTTCTCATTTTTCTCAGCCAGCTTGATCATCAGGCGGATTTCGTTGGCGGAGTCGGCGTGGTGCAGGGCGTCGTCGTAGGAAATAATTTCGTCGCGATATAACTGGTACAACGCCTGGTCGAAGGTCACCATGCCCAGGTTGCTGGACTGGCCCATGACTTCCTTGAGTTCACCAATATCGCCCTGTTTAATGAGTTGCGCGGCCAGCGGCGTGTTCAGCAGGATTTCCACCGCCGGATAAACACCGTCGCGATTGATCGTAGGAATTAATTGCTGGGCGATAATGGCACGCAGGTTCAGTGACAGGTCCAGCAATACCTGGTCGCGACGGTCTTTGGGGAAGAAATTGATCATGCGGTCCAACGCCTGGTTGGCGTTGTTGGCGTGCAGGGTGGTCAAACATAAATGCCCGGTTTCGGCAAAGGCCAGCGCATGTTCCATGGTCTCCCGGGTTCTCACTTCTCCGATCAGAATAACGTCTGGCGCCTGGCGCAGCGTATTTTGCAAAGCGGCTTCGAAGCTTTTGGTATCCACGCCCACTTCGCGCTGGGTAATAATACAACCGTCGTGTTCATGGATGTATTCGATGGGATCTTCCACGCTGATAATATGGCCGGTGCTGTTACGGTTGCGATGGCCGATCATGGCGGCCAGGGTGCTGGATTTGCCGCTGCCGGTGGCGCCGACGACGACCACGAGGCCGCGCTTGGCCACCGCGATGTCTTTTAATTTTTCCGGCATGTGCAGTGCTTCGAGGGTTGGGATGTCCGTTTTGATGCGGCGCAACACAATACCCATGCTGTGTTTTTGTTTGAAGATGTTGACCCGGAAACGCCCGGTGTCCGGCCGTGACATGGCAAAGTTGCATTCCAGGGTGGTTTCAAATTCCTGGCGCTGCTGGTTGTTCATCAGGTTGTAAGCCAACTGGTGGGTTTGTTCCGCCGTGATGGGGTCTTCCTCAATGGCAGTAATGTTGCCGTTGATTTTCATGCTGGGCGGCAGGCCTTCGGTGATGAACAAATCCGAGGCGTCGCGCATGATCATCGCGTTGAGCAGCGAGTTAAAGTCTTTAATCAGATTAAAATACTCTTTGAACAGGGTCATGGATGTCTGGTGGTTGTCTTGACGGTTGCTCAAGGTACCCAGGGCAGGCCGCAGCGTTGCACGTCATAGGGTCAACGGACGATCGCAGCGCGATCATGTTTACCAAATAATCATTGTAATAACGAATACGTGGAGAAAACAATATTTACAACGCAGAAATTTTGTGGTGCGCACCGCCGGTTGGCAGTGCCAAACAGACAACCACTCCCCTTTAAATAGCTATAAAATTCAACTAGTTATTTGAAGCTATCCTTGTTGGCTGCCTTCTGCGCGGCATCCTGTTTGGTGACTACGCCTTTTTGTACCAGTTCCTGGAGATTTTGATCCAGCGTCTGCATGCCGATGCCCTGGCCGGTCTGGATGGCGGAATACATTTGCGCCACCTTGGCTTCGCGAATGAGGTTTCGAATCGCGGGCGTGCCAATCATGATTTCGTGGGCTGCCACCCGGCCACCGCCGACTTTTTTCAGCAGCGTTTGTGAAATAACCGATCGCAGTGATTCCGATAACATGGAGCGTACCATTTCTTTTTCCGCCGCCGGGAACACGTCGATGATCCGGTCAATGGTTTTGGCTGCTGAACTGGTATGCAGTGTCCCGAAGACCAGGTGGCCGGTTTCCGCCGCGGTTAACGCCAGTCGAATGGTTTCCGGGTCACGCATCTCACCCACCAGGATAACGTCGGGGTCTTCACGCAGTGCCGAGCGCAGGGATTCGTTAAATCCCAGGGTGTGCCGGTGCACTTCCCGTTGGTTAACCAGGCATTTTTTACAGGGGTGCACGAATTCGATAGGGTCTTCAATAGTGAGTATATGACCGTGTTCGGTATCGTTTTTATAGTCAATCATGGCCGCCAGGGTGGTGGATTTACCGGAACCGGTGGGGCCGGTCACCAGCACCAGGCCGCGGGGATTTTGCGAGATATCGGCAAAAATGGGCGGGCAGCCCAGTTGTTCGAAGCTTAAGATAGTGCTGGGAATCGTCCGAAACACGGCGCCGGCGCCACGGTTGTGGTTAAACGCATTCACGCGAAAGCGGGCCAGATCGGGTATTTCAAAGGAAAAGTCCGTTTCCAGAAATTCCTCATAGTCCTTGCGCTGCTTGTCATTCATGATGTCATAAATCAGCGAATGCACCCCCTTGTGGTCCATGGGCGGTACGTTGATGCGGCGGATTTCACCGTCCACACGAATCATGGGCGGCTGGCCGGCGGACAAATGCAAGTCGGAAGCGGAGTTCTTAACACTGAAAGCGAGCAGTTCTGAAATATCCATCGTATTCCTCTACGTTAGCGGTCGTTCTTATACTACAATCTGGACAAGCTGCGGCGGCCAGAGGAGCCGCCCGTAATGTTGCGTTCACCAAGTCAAAAATAATTGTACACCGGGGTACACGAGTATTAGCGTCTGGTGACCCACAATACTTTATGCCGTTGATAATAGAGGTGTGTTATAAGTCACAGCAAGCAATTTCGACCGTGACTTTTTTCGTCGCCTTGGCGATGTCTACCCGTGGCTCGGAGAGTGGCATTCCTTCGGTCACCGAATTAACAAAAATCGATCAGCTTCGATGTCAACAATCGCTCAAAATTTAGCAAATGTATCCCAGAGAATCCGCGCGGCGGCGCTGGAGGCCAGGCGCGATCCTGATGACATTCAGATTTTGGCGGTGAGCAAAGCTCATTCAGCAGACAGCATCCGCCAGGCCTATGAGGCGGGATTGCGCCATTTCGGTGAAAGCTATCTGCAGGAAGCTTTGCCGAAGATGGAGGCGTTGGGCGATCTCCCCTTGCAATGGCATTTTATCGGCCCCATTCAATCCAACAAGACTAAAGCCATTGCCGAACACTTTTTCTGGGTGCACAGTGTTGATCGGCTGAAAATTGCCACCCGGCTCAGTGAGCAGCGCCCTTCCCGGCTCAAGCCACTTAATATCTGCATCCAGGTGAATATCAGTATCGAACCCACCAAATCCGGCATAGTCCGCCAGGCGGTGGAAGAATTCGCAGTCCAGTTGCGCGATTTGCCTCGGTTGCGGTTGCGGGGGTTGATGGCGATCCCGCAAAAAACCGCTGATGTTCAGCAACAACGCCGGGCATTCGCCGGGCTTAGGCAGATGTTTGATGATTTGAATCAACAAGGTCATGCGCTGGATACGTTATCCATGGGCATGACCGATGATCTGGAAGCCGCGATATTGGAAGGGTCCACCATGGTGCGGGTGGGGACCGGCTTGTTTGGCCAACGCACTGGAAAATAGCCGGTGAGCGGCGTCCGGCGACGACTGGTGTCGTGTCTTATATATAAAGGTGCCTTGGGTGGCTTCCCATAGGGTGAGACAGAATCTTTAGGTCGAACCTCAAGGTCTATCTCGTCCAAATGTATGTGTTATATGAGACACTACACTAAAACAATACGGCATCGTTACAGGATTCCGTTACAAATACATTCAGATTCAAGGTGATAGACAGACAATGAATATTGTGTTTATTGGCGGGGGCAATATGGCCTCCAGTTTAATCGGTGGTTTGATTGCCGATGGGGTCGTTGCCGCGGATATCTCCGTGGTGGAAATCGACAGCGAAAAACGCGAACGGTTGTCGCAGCGATTTGGCGTCCAGGTATATGAGAACGTCAATGATGCCGCGGTGGACGCGGACGTAGTGGTATTTTGCATCAAGCCGCAACACTTCAAGGAGGCGGCCCAAACCAGTGCCGGTGCACTGGCCAAATCCCGCCCGCTGGTGATTTCTATCGCCGCGGGTATCCGCACCGTGGATATTAACCATTGGTTGGGCGGCGGCTATGCCGTAGTCCGCGCCATGTCCAATACCCCGGCATTGCTCCAGACCGGGGCCAGCGCCTTGTTTGCCACCGACAATGTCAGTGATACGCAACGCGATAGCGCGGAATCGCTGATGCGGGCCGTTGGGATCGTGGAATGGGTGAACGACGAAGCCCTGATGGATGTGGTGACTGCGTTATCCGGCAGCGGTCCGGCGTACTTTTTCCGTATCATGGAAGGTTTGGTAAACGCGGGCGAACAACTGGGACTGTCCCGGGATGTCGCACACTTGTTGACAATTCAAACCGCGCTGGGCGCCGCCAAAATGGCGTTGGAAAGTGACGAGGATATTGCGACGTTACGCAACAACGTAACGTCGCCGGGAGGCACCACCGAACGGGGCCTCAAAGTGATGGAAGATAACAACATTGATGCGTTGCTGCTGGACATCCTGAAGGCGGCTCAACAACGCGCAACCGAACTTGCTGATCAATTGGGGGAACACTAAATGGGAGGTTACGGCACCAACGCCATACAGTTTTTAATTCACACTCTGTTTAGCCTGTACCTGGTGGCTATCATGCTGCGGGTATTGTTACAGGTAACGCGGGCGGATTTTTACAATCCCGTGTCCCAATTTCTGGTAAAAGTCACCAACCCGCCCCTGATCCCGTTGCGGCGCTTGATACCCGGTTTTATGGGGATCGATCTGGCAGCCATCGTGCTGATGCTGTTGATCAAGATAGTGGAGATTTTTCTCATCGTGCTCATCCTGGGCGCATCGATCGGTATTGTCGGCATTATCGTGTTATCCATTGCCGAACTACTGCGGTTACTGATTAATATTTATTTTTTCACCATCTTGATCCAGGTGGTCGTCAGCTGGATTAATCCCGGCGCCTACAACCCGGCGCTGTCCCTGCTTTATTCCATTAACGAACCCCTGTTGCGGCGGGCCCGGCGCCTGATTCCTCCCATTTCCGGTTTTGATTTGTCACCCATCGTGGTGGTGATTTTATTGCAGTTGGTATCCATGTTGATCATTCAGCCCATTGCCGATCTGGGGGGCGGCCTGGCCCTTGGCCGGTTCTGATTCTACCGATGTGCCGTATCGCTGGTGCGGCGACGACCTGATTTTGTCCGTGGTGGTCCAACCCCGTGCCAGCCACAATGCCGTGGTGGGTATACACGGTGACCGGATCAAGGTTCGGTTAACGGCCCCCCCTGTTGATGGCAAGGCTAATCAGCTGCTGATCAAATTCATTGCCAAGGTATTTGGCGTTCCCCCCTCCCGTGTTTCCCTTGAACAAGGTCAAACCGCTAAAACCAAGACCCTGCGCATCCAGCGGCCGGTAAAACTGCCGCAAATCATTGAATTTCATTAAAAAATAAGTGGTTAAATTTGTTATCAAGCCCGGCTGCCGAATGCCGAAATAGTGTATGGCGGACAAACAATTCAGGGGCGTAGCTGATAATGTGACCCGGAGCACTTTTCCCTTGTGAAGCGGGGAATAATACTAAACTTCTTTGGTCGCGGGCCGCTATTGAAACTGTAGCTCTGGGTTTTACTACGATAATTAACCACTTAGGTAATTAGGTAACACGGGATGGCGAAGGAAGAATTTTCTCTACAATTACAACAGTATCATCGTTGGAAGACGGACATCATTAAAAATATAGAAACCTACCGCAAGTGGGTCGAAGATAATGAGATGAGCAGTCCGGAAGAAGACCTGCGCATGTATGAAACTATTGATGCGCTCAAGAAGGACGAAATTACTATTGCCGTCGCTGCTGAATTTTCCCGGGGTAAATCCGAGCTAATCAACGCTATTTTCTTCGCCAACTACGAGCGCCGCCTGTTACCGTCTTCCGCCGGGCGCACCACCATGTGTCCCACCGAATTGTATTATGACAAGGAGGCGGAGACACCTTATATTCGCCTGCTTCCCATCGAAACTCGGCTGGAAGAAATGAGCATCGCCGAGTACAAACAGCATCCCGACCATTGGATCAATATCGAGCTGGACATTGAATCGGTAGACAACCTGGTGGAAGCGTTCAAGGAAATCGGCAAAACCAAATCCGTCAGCCGCGACAAGGCCATTCAAATGGGGCTTTATACCGAAGCCTATTTTCAGCACATGAATGAAGCACCGCTACAAATTGAGATTCCCATGTGGCGTCATGTGTTAATCAGCTTTCCCCATCCCCTGTTAAAGCAGGGGCTGAACATTCTCGATACCCCGGGTCTTAACGCGCTGGGCAGCGAACCGGAACTGACCATGGACATGTTGCCGCGCGCCCAGGCGGTGATGTTTGTACTGGCCGCAGACACCGGGGCCACCAAGTCGGACATGGAAATCTGGCAGCAATACGCCAAGTCGTACCGCGAGACACAGCAAACCGGTGTCATTATTGTGTTGAATAAAATCGACACCCTGTGGGACGAATTGCACGACACGGATACCGTCAACCAAAGCATCCAAAGCCAGTGTAAGGAAACCGCGGAAACGCTTGGCGTTTCCATTGACGATGTCTATCCTATTTCCGCGCAAAAAGGTTTGCTGGCCAAGATCAAAAAGGACGATGAGCTGCTGGATAAAAGTGGCTTGCCGTCACTGGAAGTGGCGTTGTCAGAAGACATTCTGTCAAAAAAGCAGGACATTGTTCGCGAAAATATCGTGTCCAAAATTGGCGGCATGGTGGAGTCCACCAAGTCGGTACTGAACGAACGTTTTGATAGCGGCAAAAAGCAGTTGGCGGAACTGCGCTCGTTGTCGGGCAAGAGCGCCGACGTGTTAATGGACACCATGAAAAAGCTGCGCGCTGAACAGGCGGTTTACCAAAAGGACGTGGAAAACTTTCAAACCAGCCGTCATGTGTTAAAGCGTCAGTTGACCGCGTTGAACGAAACTTTGTCCATTGAATCACTGGACAAACTGATTTCCAGAACGCGGGAAGTGATGGTGGACAGCTGGACAACCGGTGGTATGAAAAAAGGCATGGTCACATTTTTCGACGGTGCCAAGGATACCATGACGCAGGTGAACTGGCAGGTGGATAAATCCAATAAGCTGGTGACCTCGATTTACGACCGCTTCCGCGAGGAACATGGCTTTACCGACATCAAGCCGATTTTGTTTTCCACCAGCAAGTACACCCGGGAGCTCTCGCAGTTGTATGAAAAAGCCGAGATGTTCCGTAAAAGCCCGGTCACAACCATGACCGAACAAAGTTTCGTGGTGAAAAAATTCTTTGTCTCCATGGTCAGCCACGCGCGTAACATCTTTTTCCGTGCTAACGAGGACGCGGAAAACTGGGCCAAAACAGTGTTATTGCCGCTGGCCAAGCGTATCAAGGAACGCAAGGCGCAACTGGAAAAACGCATTGAGAACCTGCAGAAGGTCAAATCATCGCGGGAGAAAATTGGCGAGAACATCCAGCGCCTGGAAAAAGAAACCGCCGAACTGGAAAATCAGCTGGAATCCATCAATAATATTCTGCAAGTCATTCATTCACCTCTGCCGTGGCAATCCGGCCGTGGCTCGGAGGGTATGTCGCAAGCCGTGGGCGGTGACACCGCTGCCGGCGGCGATGTGGTGACCGCCCTACACGGCAGCTGATCGACAGACGCGTCCTTAAAACGACAAAAATCGCTGGATTCACCGCCCCGCCCGTCCTGCGGCGTGACGTATTTGGCGGTTTTTCTCCAAATTACCCCCCACCCAACCCGCCACCTGCTGATTTCTGTGATATTATTTATTGATAGCGGCAGAAAAATCAGGGGTATTTTACCCTGACCACAAAAAATAACTCCAAAAGATCGGGTCACAAAAACCTCACGATTCATCACCGTCGTTTCGTTTGCCAGGGTGATCGGCAATTGTTTACCATCTGCTAAATACGGATCAGGAATGAGCTGAATTTACAGACTTTGAGTTGGAGGGTGCGGGTGTGTCAGTAACTATGCGTATGAAACAAATCTGGTTGTCGATGTTGGTTTTGGGATGTGTACCTGCGGCGTTGGCAACGCCCGAATCGCAGACCTTTGACGATTACACTATTCATCTCAATGCGTTCAACAGCGATACCCTGCAGCCCAGTATGGCAAAGGCTTACAATATTATCCGCAGTAAAAACCGCGGTCTGTTGACCGTATCGGTGGTCAAGAAATCGGCCACCGTCGACGCGATGCCGGTTGCAGCACACGTGAAGGCCAAGGCCACCAATTTAACGGGGCAACTGAAACACATCAAAATTCGCGAAATTCGTGACGGCGACGCTGTTTACTACATCAGCGTATTTCCGGTGGCGGACAAGGAAACGCTGGATTTTACCATTCATGTCACCACCAAGGACAACAAAGGTCCTTATGTGGTGAAAATGCGTCAGCAGTTTTTTACCCAGTAATTTTTTCTCAACCCCGATAAACTTTCATCAACAGGCGCACCGGTCCCATTGGGGATTAAGGCCGGCTGCGCTGTCGATACTGCGTGTCTGCGCCATAATACGGCAAGTAGTATAATTATTCTCCAAGAGAAGCAATTCTTTGATTATTCTACTAGAATTGTTTTAATTTAACCGCTGCACAAACGGGAGGGGTGGACGTTGTCACGTGGGTACACACGCAGCGTAGGATTTATTGTTCTCATAGTTTTAATGTCGTGCTCACTGGTGTGGGCCGGTGCCCAGCGCGCGGCGGCCAAACAATCTACGCCTGCGTCGTCTGATGATTTTCTAACCTTTGGTTTTTTACCGGTTGAAAGTCCGGTGGCGCTTTTCAAGCGCTTTGCGCCATTGCGCGATTACCTGTCCACCCAGTTGCAACGAAAAATTCGCATGGAAACGGCAAAGAATTTTGCAGAATTCGTCCGGCGCACGGAGCAACGGCAATACGATATCGTGTTTACCGCACCCCATATGGCGTTACATGCCCTTGATGGCAAAAAATATGAACTTGCCGCCACTTTTGCCAAACCCCTTAAGGCAGTGATTGTCGCCAGAAAAAACAGCGCCATTCAAAACCTGTCGGGGCTGGAAGGCAAAACCATCGCCACACCACCACCGCGGGCAATCGTGACGATGGTGGGAAAACGCTATCTTAACAAGCAAGGTTTGGAGGGCATTCGCTTCCAGAACCGGCATACCCATAACGCCGCTTATTCGGCGGTCCTGGGCCAGGAAGCTGACGCGGCGATCCTGTCTAATTTTATTGCCGTGAAAGCTATCGCCAGTAATATACCGTTGAAGATTGTGGCCCAGAGCGACCCCTTTCCCGGCATCGGAATACTGGTTGCACGTGACTTACCCAGTGCGACCAAGCGCCATATCCGGACATCGTTGTTGGGAATGAACGAATTACCACACGGTAAAAAAATACTGAAAACCATCGCCCAACCGGGTTATGTCATTGCTAAAAAACAACAATTCGAAGCGTTGCGGCCTTATGTCGACGCCGCGCTTCCATGAGTTATCACGGCGCTAACCCGTGTTTGTGACATGTGTAAAGCAACAGGGTAAATAATTGCTAGTCGACAATCCTTATGAACAAACGCAATCACCGGAGAAAATCAGGGCGCATTCGCTGAAGCGTTTATCGCGCCTGAAGTGGCGGCTATCCACGCGGCTTATTGTCGCGTTGGTCATCATCCAGATTTTAATGGTCGTCGCCATCACCTGGAACAGTGTGCGTTTGATTCACTCCAGTCACGCCGATCTGCTGCAGCAATCGGTGGATGCTGAAACCAAACTGCTCAGCAATTCGCTGGCTCCCGCCCTTGCGGTCAATGACCGCGCCATCGTTGAAGATATTTTAGACCTGATTTCCGGCAATCAGCACTATACCTATGTGGCGGTATTTAATGTGCGCAATGAACTCATGGCCAGTCTGGGGAGTTACCGCGACAGTGTTCCCGACGCCGGCCTTAGTCACACCGAGGATGATAAGGTGTACGATGTGGTCAGTGATATCAGCCTGGCGGGACAGAAACTGGGGCATGTCAAAATCGGTTTTTCGTTAGCCAATGTCAGTGAAATCGCATCCGATACCAAGAATCAAAACACCGCCATTGGCGTATTGGGGTTGTTGTTGTCTATCCTCGTCACCGTTTTGCTGAGCCTGTTTATGACCCGCAACTTACGCCGCCTGGAGGAAGGAGCCAATGCACTGCAACGGGGGGAACTGGACTACCGAATCAATATCAATTCCCATGATGAAATTGGCGATGTTGCACGCTCTTTTGACCAGCTCGCCGAACATCTGTCGACGACCCAACAGCAGCTCGAAGCAAAACACGGCGAACTTAAACGGGAAACGCGTCATTTGCAAACCTTGCTTGATGGTATTAACGCCGTTGTCGTGGAAGCGAAATACCCGGGATTTCAGTTCAGTTATGTAAGCCAGGAAGCGGAGAATATGCTTGGCTATCCCGTTGCCAAGTGGTTAAAACCGGACTTCTGGCGCGAACATATTTATCCCGATGATCGCGCCTGGATGGAAAAAACCCTGGAGGACAACATTCGGGAAGACGGTTCCTTTACCATGGATTTTCGCATGGTGCATGAAATGGGGCATGCATTGTGGGTTCGGGCCACCAATAGCGTGGAAATAGACGATAAAGGTGATGCGATCATTCGCGGTCTGATTCTCGATATTACCGAACAAAAGACCGCGGAAGACCGCATCGTATACCTTGCCGAACACGATTCATTGACCGGGCTGATTAACCGGCGCCGCTTCCAGGAAGAACTGGAACGCAGTGTTGCCTATGCCCAACGTTACAAGCAACAGGGCGCCCTGCTATTTATCGATCTGGACCAGTTCAAATACATCAACGACACGTACGGACACCAGTACGGCGATGAATACCTGCTGGACGTATCACACCGACTGGCGAAAGTCTTACGCAAGACGGATATTCTTGGGCGCCTTGGTGGCGACGAATTTGGTGTCATTATCCCCAGCG
The DNA here is from genome assembly GCA_050116575.1 of Gammaproteobacteria bacterium. Taxonomy (GTDB): domain Bacteria; phylum Pseudomonadota; class Gammaproteobacteria; order SZUA-152; family SZUA-152; genus JAKEGK01. The sequence continues at coordinate 12,039 of JASFOJ010000139.1, forward strand.
TTACCGGGGAAGAGACACAAACAGTTGCCAAAGCATTGCTGGGCACGTTATCCCAGGAAATGGTCGAGTACGACAACAAGATGATCCACATCAGCGCCAGTATTGGTATTGCGTTTTTTCCAGGCCAGGGCTATATCGCCAGTGACCTGTTGGCTAAAGCCGATGCCGCCATGTATACGGCTAAAAACAAGGGCCGCAGCCAGTTTCACATTTTCAATGAAGACGACGACGAGCTGTGGAATATGCAGGCCAAAATTCATTGGGAGGAACGAATTCGCTGGGCGCTGGATAATGATCGGCTGTTGCTACATTTTCAGCCCGTGGCGGATTTGACGACCAAGGCCGTTGCCCATTACGAAGTTTTACTGCGCATGCGCGGCCGTGAGGAAGAGTTGATTACACCGCCGGCCTTTATCGAAACCGCGGAACGTTTTGGATTAATCCACGATATTGACCGCTGGGTGTTGCACAACGCTATTAAAGAGCAGGCACGTCGTCGCGACTGTGGCGAAGTAGTAACGCTGGCGATCAATATCTCCGGCCGCCATTTCGGCAGTTCGGAAATCATGGTGCTGGTCAAGGAATCCATGGACAAGTATCAGGCGGATCCACGAAATATTATTTTTGAAGTAACCGAAACCGCCGCTGTGGAAAATCTGTCACAAGCAAGGGAATTCATAGATTCATTGCGTTCGTTGGGCTGTCGATTTGCCCTGGATGATTTTGGTATCGGATTTTCCTCATTCCATTACCTGCGCAATTTGCCCGTGGATTTTGTCAAAATCGACGGCAGTTTTGTCAGGAACCTGCATCTCGATGCCGAAGACCGCATTTTTGTCAAAGCCATGGTGGATCTTGCGTCGGGACTGGGTATTACCTGTATTGCCGAGTTTGTGGAAAACAGCGAAATCGTCAGTGTCCTGAAGGATCTGGGTGTGACATTGGGCCAGGGCTATCATATCGCCCGTCCCAAAAAGAACACCATCGCAAGTGGCTATACGCGTTTTAATTGACGCGGTGTTGTGATAACCACCGTTTAGTTATTTTTGTCCGCCGGCCATCCACGAAAGCTTCTTATCGTCAAGATCGAAATTTTTCGCTGCACTTTGCTGCAATTTTTGTTTTCCTTGTTACTAGCCCAATGCTAACCCTGGTGGTAGCGGAGGAGTATTATCCAAGAAAGCATGAGGAAAACAGACAATGAAGAATCAATTCAATCGCTGGACAACTATTGCGGCGGTCGCTGTGGTGCTGGCAGCGTGCAGCAGTATCGAAGGTGGCTC
>JASFOJ010000140.1:0-13156 GCA_050116575.1 Gammaproteobacteria bacterium
TAATGATGGCCGCCAACATGCAGCCCGGCATGCCGCCACTGCAACTGCCGCCAGATGGTACACCCATCGATTTTCCCGCGCCGATTCCGCTGCCCTCCGGACAGCAAATCAAGCTGGCACTGAAAGGCAATCACATCGTTGCTTACGTCGGCGAAAAATCGGCGAAGTTGGCGGAACAACTGGGCAAGGACAAAATGAAAGCCAATGGCATGTTTGCCTTTAATATGGATTTCGGCAAATACATGAAATTTGTAGCCAGCGCCGCACAAAATTCGCCACAGGGCGACGACACTAAAGTGGCCATGACGGAAAAAGACAAAGCCATGCTGGACGCCATGAGCAAAATCAATATGCAGTTAGTCGAGTCGTTCGATGTCGCCAAGGAAGGTATCGATTTTGGCGTAAAAATGACAATGGACGAATAATTCCATTCGACGGTACAGACCGCGGTAAAACTATGTTTAATTATTTGCCGTGGTCTGTGCCGGATGATTTAACCAGTGGTTAGCGCTAATTTTTTAATGACAGTTCGGGATATCGCGGCGCTCACTAAAACGCTGATTAGACCCCCAGATACTGACAACGCTATTCGCCCTCCCCCATTCATTGTATTCATCCAGACTACCCACGCATTTGAACTCAATCGATCCGGTGCCAGGTTAGCCAGTAGTAGGTCCATCAAGGTACCGACGATCATTAACGGTACATCAGCCATTTCGATGATCAACAACGCAACCGCGACAAAAATCAGGCGATAACTATACTCCACCCAATGCCTCGCCGGCCAGCTGGCGGCAATAAAAAAAACGATCAACAAGTGCTGCATTGCATGGCCCGAGAGCGTCGACGCGCTCAAACCGATGCCTGTAGGTAACACATGTCCCTCAACGACCATTGGCTTTGCGGTTGTAACAGCAAAATGAAACAGCTGCCGACCATTCGATTCTCTGAATGCTACGTTCTGCACATGAAACAACGGTTCCACATGCTCTATCGTCCATTGGTACAGCGGCGTAAGCAACGCCGCGTAATCGTCGCCAACAAACCATATTGCCGGCAGCAACAGGCTATAAGCGAATAGCGCCCTGTAAACAAACCGTTTGGAGCCGTTATCAGACATGCTGTTTCTGAATCGCGAGGGTGCGGCTGATCCAGAACAGAAAAAAACCACCTATTAGAAACACAATCAGCGTGGGTCCGGCCAGTGAATGAATAAAATGAAAAACGTCACGATCGTACAGCAATGCATAAAAAAGCGAGGCAATCCTGATTTGATTCAATATGTATACAAATCCGACACCTGCCAACAAACCAATCATCTTGTGCCGAACGCTAGACGGAAACGCCAATACCGCCGCCGCCAATAAAAACATACTCTCGGTACCTTCGCAGCCGTTTAATATGGTTAACCGTAACCGGTTGGAGATAATACGATGCCCTTCAGGGTGCACTTCCAGGTTTTTGGAAAAAAAACCAATAACACCCGCACTTGGTTTGACAGTCAGTTCATCGACGACAATTTCTTCAACTACCGTACCTCTGGCAAACGAATAACATACGCTAAACATACTGAAAAACGCCAAAAACAAGACCACAAACCTCATATTCATGGATTGTTGCGGCGTAATTAATTCCGGCTTACGGTTGATGACTTTCAGTAAATTCACAGTATATTCAAATACCCGCCATTCAAGACTCTAGCTATTATATTTTATAGTCACCGCATGTCTGTACAAACGATCAACGTATTATTCTCTTTAATACGTCAATTTTTTTTCATCTTTATGACAATCCCATACTTCCCATGGTAACGCACTTGCCTCTTTCATCATACTAATGTCACACTAAGCCTGTAACTTGATCCGTTGACAAGGTCGGCAGCAACAAAATTTTTACCTGGACGAATAATATAATTATCAATATAACTGTAAATGCTTCACGTATCCCATTTTAATGTTATCTCCGAAAAAAGTCATCGCAAATATTCTGGTTTTGCAGGATCAGCGCTATTAACATTCCTGCTATGCCTCACTGTAGCCGTTCCCGCCTTTGGAGCGGCACATATACCGGATAATGCCGTTAAGCAGCTTCAAAACCGTCAACCGCAAAAATTGATGATTGTCTATGAGGACAGTCTCATACAACAGGAAGCAAAAACCAGACGACAACAGGCACATTTGCCGTTTGATGATGCTGCTATTTTAGACTGGAAAGCGAAACGGTTTTATCGTCTCAAACAACAAGTACTGTCCAGCGTGGGACAATTACAGGTATGGGTGGTTCGTGATTACAGCCATCTACCCATGAATGTATTGCGCTTTGAGGATTCAAACGCATTAACCACATTTAGCCAGCTGCCCGGTGTCAAGGCGATTTATGAAATCAAGACATACTTTCCTGCACTAAGTGAGAGTCTTCCCCTGATCAGTCAAGTACAAAGTGTTTCGCACGGTAAAACGGGCGCCGGCACCACAGTCGTCATTCTCGACAGTGGCGTGGATTACACGAACGCTGCTTTTAATAGTTGTACGTCGCCCGGCGTACCTTCTAGCTGTAAAGTTGTTGAATCCTTTGATGAAGCACCGGACGACAGTGCATTGGACAGCATCGGCCACGGCACCAATGTGAGTGGCATCGTCGTCGGTGTTGCACCGGATGCTAAACTGGCCGTTGTCGATATCTTTGACGGCAGCACTACAACGTCGGTTTTATTGACCGGCGGAATAAATTGGGCAATAGCAAACCAGGCGGCCTATAATATTGTGGCGCTCAACATGAGCCTTAGCGATGGAGGACACTATACCAGCCCCTGCAGCACCGCTAACCCATTACTGGTTGCGCTCAATAATGCCCGCAGCGCCGGTATTATTCCTGTTGCTGCTTCAGGAAATAATGGCTATACGGACGCAATATCCAACCCCGCGTGTACCCCCGGTACCGTATCCGTCGGCGGTGTCTATGACAGCGATGTTGGCACGGTCGGTTTCAGCAGCTGTACCGACGACACCACCAGCGCCGATCAACCGTTGTGTGTTTCCAACAGTGCCGACTACCTGGATCTACTGGCACCCGGCGCCCTGATTACCGCCGCCGGCAGAACATCCGGTGGAACATCACAGGCCGCACCACATGTTGCCGGAGCGCTTGCCGTTTTACGGTCCGCTTTTCCATTGGAGTCACTGGATACCACCCTTAGTCGTCTCACATCAAATGGTGATAATATTTTCGATCCGCGAAACGGTATTGTCACTTCGCGCGTGAATCTATGGGCAGCCTTGGGTTACGCTGAAAATTATGTTGACGAAGAAATTCCCTTTTTGCCCCCTTGGGCGTTGGCTATCACTGCATCAGGTCTCATAACTGTTGCAAACAGGAAACTCAAGCGATATAAAAGCAATCGTTATACGCGGAATTAACCGCGAACCTGTATCAAGACGCTTGCAGAAAATTGGACCGGTGGTAATTTAAAAACTTAACAGTCTGATCCGGGCCCATGTAGCGGCGCAAGACTTTGGCATCCGTTTTTGCCAGATCAACCATTATCAAACCGTCCAGCGCGTCACTGAACTGGTTATCCACGTTAAAACCCAATATTGTCCCCCCCAATTTAAGGTATTGCTTCAACAGGATAGGAGCGCCTTTTTCGTCGTGTTCGAACTGAGACACCAGTTCAGAAACGTGATCGATATCCTGCAGCAATGAAAAATCGGACTCTTTCCAGTTGGTTTTGACTACTTTTTTAAAAGGTTTTCTGGGTTTAACGAAACGCGCCAGACCGGTATCGTAGTTATTCATTTTCAGGAAATCCACCAACAGCTGCTGCGATACCGTTTCGTAATCATTACTGATGGTAACCGGTCCGAACAGAACACGATAGCGGGGATGCAGCGCGACAAAACAACCAATTCCTTTCCACAGCAACATTAACGGGCTAAAGTTTCGTTGATATTCCGGGCGCACAAATGAACGTCCCAATTCAATCGATGGATTGATGGAATCAAGCAAGTGCCGGCTGTATTTAAACAGTGTATAGCTGTACAAGCCTTTCATACCGTACTTTTCGAGTATCTGGTCGGCCAATCCCATCCGGTAGGCGCACACAATTTCTCCGGCCTCCTCGTTCCAGACGAACAAATGCAGGTAGTAATCGTCAAATAAATCCAGATCCACGGACTTACCGGTACCTTCTCCTGTTTGGCGAAAACTGATTTCACGCAACCGGCCAATTTCCAGCAATATCCAGGGAATCTGTTCGGCGCTAGCGTAATACACTTTCAGGCCGCTGTTTTCCGCCAGACATTGCACCACAGATAAATTGGCAATTTCCGCCATTAACAAGGAGCTGTTTACTGGATTGGCAATAGCATCCATATGGCGTTGCGCCCCACCGGCCTCGGCCTGCCGGCTTTTTCTATCCGGGCGACGTAAATTTTTTAACGTATAGGTGCGCAACCGGAGATACTCAGTCAGCTTATCGTCATCCGCAAACTGCTTCAGTTTATTGAATGAAATGGATTTACCAATACGCAAGTCGATAATAGAATTTTGCTTGTTAAGAAACTGCCTCGGCAACATTACAGTGCGTAACCTTGGATGGATCAGCCCCAGGGTTTGAAACAGCACGCTGTTGTTACCCTGAATATGAACCGGAATAACCGGCGCCTGCGTCGAACGAACCATCCGGCCCACAGTTTTCGACCACTTGGGATCGGTAATTTTTCTCTCGAGAAATTGAAAATGAGACACCTCGCCCGCCGGGAATACCAATAGTAAGCCCCCTTCATTAACCCAGCGAATCGCCTTTTTCATAGGCGCAACATTTTTCCGATTCGCCTGGGCGCCTCCAAAGACATCCACTTCTATAAATAACTCCTTGAGTTCCGGTACCCGCCCCAAAAGTTCATTGGCAAGGATGCGAACGTCACTTCTTATCCCCAGCAGAATATGAGCGAGTATCAGACCCTCCAAGGCGCCGAAAGGATGGTTGGCGACGATGATCGCGCTACCCTGTGCCGGTATACCGGAAGTATCACTCTTGTATACCTTGTAACGAATCTGCAACAAATCAAACACGTATTCCAGAAATTCCCGTCTTGATTCGGCTCGCGGCAGCCCTCGATACATACGATGCATTTTCTCCAAGCCGGCGAGTTGCTCAACAACCGATTCCACAGAACAGCCAAACAACGGTAATTTTCCAAATGGCAAAGCACCATTGAGTAGAAAAGGGCTTGGACCCAATCGAGTTAACTGATTCTGCTCTGTCATTTATTAATACATCCGTAATAAATTTCACCACGGCATCAGCATAGGATCAGGTAGTTACGAACATGTGAAATTTGTATTACATTGCTATGACAGCGGCGGGCATTGTGAAAGAGTTCGCGGCCTAAAACCTGTTCATGGCTTTAAGCCGCGATAGCCGTATCTTGCGGAACACTGGAATTAAAACAAACTAATTGTAAAAATCAGGCATTATCCAGTAAGCGCAGAATGTTAGCCGCTTCGTCTTTGCCCTTGTATTTTTTGTCACTATTAACAGCCAACTCAAGGTTTTCTCTGGCTTTTTGCTTATCCCCCTTCGAGTAATAGGCCATGCCCAAATGGTAGTGCAACGTCGGCTGGCCCGGCGCAACCGTGACAGCCTGTTCCAGCGTGCTAATAGCCTGATCGTAATTACCACTCTTATATTCAACCCACCCCACGGTATCCAGATACGCGGGATTTTTTGAGGCTTTCAACGGTTCAATAAGCGCTCTTGCTCTTTTCAGACTGTCGTCATCGGTTTTATAAGTAGCGAGTAACATGGCGATATTGTTCGACACAGCCGGTGCGTCCGGATTCATTGCGTAGAGGGATTCATACTGGCCGATAGCCTCGTCGGGTTTTCCGGTCTGCTCGTAGAAACTAGCCAAGTCCTGAATGAGCCGTGGCGAATTATCTGTTTGCCGGATACCTTTTTTAAACGTCTCTTCTGCGGACTGCAATTTTCCTCTAGCAATCATGACACTGGCAAGGTTACGGTAAGGAAGCGGATATTTGGGCTGTACGTTAATAGCCGATTCAAATTCTTTCTGGGCAAGATCCAGTTTTTTCATACTTAGCAATACCTCACCCTTGAGATTTTGTGCGACCACATTTTTTGGATTTTTATGCAGGACATCCTTCAGCTGCTTGATCGCGAGATCCGGTTTCTTCTGGCTAAGATAGAGCCTAATCAATACGGAAAGCGGTTCAACACTGTTAGGCGCTCTTTCCAGGGCTTCCTTATATTCCTTGATACTGGCATTCGTTTTTCCCAAAGCCTGGTAACTCAAACCCGCATAGTAATTTCCCAGGGCGTCTTCTTTATATTTTTCCTTATAACGAGCAGCGGTTGCTGATGCCTGATCATAGTTTTTCATGGCAAGCTGAGCTTGCACCAACGCGCCCAATGCTCCCTTATGATCCTCTTTCAGGCCAAGCACCATTTTAAAATAGTCCGCGGCGGAGCTGTAGTCGCCGAGGCTTGCGGTTAATTGTCCTAACCTGAACAATGCATCGGTATCTTTGGGCTCAATACCAACGGCACGCTTCAAGGTATCGATGGCAATGGGGGTGTCGCCGTTTTGTGCATGAGCCGCCGCGAGCTTTTTCATGACAGCCGCGCTATCGGGATTTTCCCGTAGCACCACACGAAAATCGACAATCGCCGTTTGCGGATCTTTGCGAATTAACGCGATATTACCCCGCACCAGCAGCGCCTGTATATCATTGGGATTTTCTTTTAAAACTTCACGCACATACACCATCGCATCATCGTATCTTTTATTATCCGCAAGATAGGCAGCAATCTTATCGCGCGCAGCCAGACCGTAGGGACCGTTGTCATCTTTGGTGATTACGTTTTTGTATATCTGTAGCCCTTGGTCCCTTTTGTCGTTCTTCTCATAAAGACTGGCGAGGCCAAACTGCAGCCTGTACATTTCCGGATATTGTACGATGTAATTTTTTAATGTTTTTTCCGCCTGTTGCGGCGATTCGGTGTGATAAAGAAAGTCAACATAGTCAAGTTTTGGCGTCGCCTCTTCCGGCGCTTTTGCCATTGATTCTTTCAGCACTGAATCGGCCTCACTGTTACGGCCAAGACTTGCATAGTAAACTGCCAGTTGTTTGCGCACGCTCAAGTCATCAGGCTTAATGGCGATGATTTGCTGGATGTACTCGATTGCCTTGTCGCTTTTCTTTGTGGACATAAAATACTTGACCAGCTCCGAGCGCAAACCTACGTGTGATGGATTCTTTTCGGCGGCCGCCTCTATCATTTTTACTGCCTGGTCAGCACGATTGTTTTTCATACGGACAGCGGCTTTGATCATCGTTGCTTCGGGATTATAAGGTTGTTGTGCCAGCACCTTGCTGGCAAATTGTTCCGCCTTTTCATATTTTGACTTACGCAGGCTCAGTGTGCCGTTTACGACCAGCACTTCGGGATTGTCAGGAGCCAGTTCGAGGGCTTTGGCGGCGTTTTGTTCCGCCATTTCCATTTCACCTGCGCCAAGGTACAACAGCGCCAGGTCCTTGATCGCAGCAACATGGTCCGGTTTTTCCTCTACAACTGCCTTATAATGTTGGAACGCCTTGCTGTATTTCTTGTTTTTTTCCAGCACCTTGCCCATTGAATACAACGCTTCCACATTTTTTGGATCAATCTGCAACACATTCTTGAATTCCACTCGCGCTTTTTCCAGGTCATTGTTATCCATGTATTCATGGCCTTTGCTCATGTGCTCCGCGATGCGGTCTTCCTTACTGCCGCACCCGGCAATTACAAATACCAGTAAAAATAGTACAAGCGTTGTATTAACATATTTCATTTTATTACCCTATTGGTCACGATTAACTTGTTGTTGACTAACTTACATAAAAAGCCTTGAAAGCGAACACCACTAACGTGATAAGGGTTATCGCGTCAATGACATGTTCCTTATTGCGCGCAAAAATATGGCTCAACACAAATTCAATGGCATAAAACAAAACCAGCAACTGTGCGATAGCAATACCCATGTGCCCTCCTACACCGTTCCCAGGTAAATTGGGAATGAGAAAAGCAGCGAACAGCACCAGAAAGTCCAGTGGAGTCAATTTGAAGGTTTTGCTGTTGGAAAAGCCAAAAACTGCGGTTATGGCAAAAGCCAGAAAAAGAATGTAGAAATCGGTGATATACTGACCGATACCGGTCGGGTCGTTACCGGTGTAGCTTAAATACACATTCAACGTGCATATCACATAAAGGTTGATACGTTCCGGCAAACCGATTTTCACGGAGGGAAAACCCATCCCGGAGTTGACCGATTTGGCGAAAATCGTAGCACCGATCAACAACACCGCCAAAATACCGATATCCGAGGAAACCGATTTTGCACCAACCGCGCTGACCAACAGGTAAACCGGCAACGTAAACACCACGAATAAAAATAGTTTCTCAATCAACCTTTCATTTAGTGGATAACCACGGAATAGCTTTTGGGTCTTGGCAAACAGCGGCCGGATACCGCTGTATCTTCTCCGTAACCGCGATTTCCCGTTTTCCGGGTGTACCAGATTGAACCACGCCACGGTTAACAGGCAAAACAATAGATAGCTGCCAATTACCACGTCATCCGACTGATCACGTAGCAAATATGCCCCTATTACCAGCATTGATTGCATGCCATAAATAATTACCACGGCTTCGTAGTGCCCGAAACCCAGCGCCAGCAATCGGTGATGTATATGGTTTTTGTCCGGTGAAAATGGCGAGCGTTTTTCCTGGATCCGTTTCCCCATCACCAGCAGCGTGTCCAATATCGGCAATCCCAATAACAACAGCGGTAACGCGGGACTTAGAGGCACTTCCGGCCGCTGCGTTAAAATAACGGCCACCACGCCCACTGAAAATCCCAGAAACTGGCTCCCGCCGTCCCCCATAAACACCTGCGCGGGATGGGTGTTAAAACGTAAAAATCCGAAAATACTACCCAGCACGGCAATGGAAACTACGACAACCATGAGGTCTTTTTGCAGATAGCCAAGAACGGCTATGACGCCAAAACTCAACATAGTGGTACCACCAGCCAGGCCATCCAGACCATCAGAGAGATTAATGGCGTTGGTCACGCCCAACAAAAAGAGAAATGTCAGGGGAATTGAGACAATATCCGGTACCGGTTCGACGCTTATCATTGGCAGAGTACTGAATTTCACACCGCCAAACACTATCACTATCAATACGCCGATGCTCTGCCCGAGGAATTTGGTTTTATAGTTAAGATTAGTACGGTCATCCCATACGCCAAACGCAACAATAACAAATATGGCCACCAATAACGCCACAACTTCCCTGCTAGGTGTCAGCCACAGCATCATGGGAATCACCGAGCCGGCAACCATAGCCAGGCCGCCGATCCGTGGTATCGCACTATTGTGAATTTTGCGCTGGTCTGGAATATCCACGAACTGCCATTGCTCGGCTTTGCGCATCAATAACGGCAAAAGTAACATGGTGACAAACATCGCCATTATAAAGCTTAAAAACAGAGCCACTAGCTAGTCCTTTAACCGATATCCATTATGTCGGAATATATTGGTCCATCAGTGGAGTGACAGATCGCAGGAAGTCGGTCATTAACGCATCCACTTCGCTGATATCCTGCTCCGGCGTAACGTATGCCGTTAACCGTACCAGGGCGCCATCAGTACGGTTTTTGGTTAACGCATCCCAGAACAAATACCATTTCACCATATACTCGTTGGTGATAACCCGACCCCGTTGTTGAAACCAGTAATAAACCAGTTGCCGGTCCTGACCTTTGGCGATCACGGTGCGGTTAACCTGCAACGGATAATTGTTTACTTTGACACCGTCTATGCTGCGTTGGGTAAGGCTTTCAATCTGCCAACCGCCACCCGGTATACAACTGCGTGGCGAATGAGCGGATTCTCCCTTGCGTTGAGAGCCATAGTAAGCCACATAGAAATTCACTTCCCGTTGTCGTGAATCACGGTAATCGGCCATGATATAATCGTCGAATTTCAAGGCATCAACGTAAATCTTCTCTAACCGCTCATCCTTGCCTTGCCAGCCATCGATAACCAGGGGAAACAGCGCAAATTGTTTACGCGGTGGTTGTATTTCCTCCCGCTCGGGCATTAACAGGGCTGCGGTGGTCATAAATGCCAATAGCAGCGCAACACCTATATAGGAAGAGGGTAACGAACGTGACACTGGCACGTTGCCAGGCGCGGACTTTCGGGGTAATTCAATGGCGAAAACTGAACCCAACGACCGCTTTTGCTTGCCCACACGGGCCAACAACCACATCTCAAGAAACAACACACCCGTACACGTCATGAAAATCACCCACCCTTCGAAGTCGTGCAGGAAACCTTCAGCCATGGACTGGCCCCAGTATTCCACGGTCACCCCAATGATCCCGATGCGTATACTGTTCATTAAAACCGTAATAGGAATCGTGGATAGAAAAATAAGCATTCTTTTCCACAATTCAGATTTATAAAAATATGCGGTGATAAATCCAAACGTCATCAAGGGGAACAGGTAACGCAAACCACTGCACGCTTCGACAACCTGCAACTTATACTCGCCAAGATCAATGACATTGCCTTCCAGCAGCACGCTAATGCCAAACGCCTTGATCACCCAAACCCCGATCTGTGAAGATATCAGCTGCAATTCCGCGGAAAGTGTCCGAAGGATAAAGTTTGGCAAGGGAATCATAAAGGCCAGGATCAGCAGCGGCACCCAGATCTTTTTGAAAGCCCGCCAACCGACCAGGGAAAGAATCAAACCTGTCAACACGACCAGAAATGAATATTGGACAACGACATATAGCGCGCTGAGTTCACCCAGCATGTAAAGTAGCAGCCCCGCGATTACCACCACCACGCCAGACCATGAGCCCTCAAATTTTATGCGCTGTAAATCTTCTTTTTTTTGCCAAATAAGGAATGCAACCACAAACGGAACCAAGTATCCGTAGCTGTACTCTTCCCGAGAGCCCCACACGGCGACCAGGTTCATCAATCCCTCGTTAAATATCGCCACCATTAACAGGAACGACACAACCAATATGCTCCACATCCATGGCGTTTGCTTCCAGATTATTGCATCCTGATCACAGGTAGACATCAGCCTCTCCCACGGGATTTGGAAAATTAGCATTTAAAACGACAATGATGACGGCGGAATGTTACCGGCTTATGACTTGTGTTACATCTGTATTGCAAAACGCGGGCATATATTTACTTAAATGACAGGATAAATGCAGGATATTGATATTGCTGGCACGCAATGGACTATTGTGATAATTTCACAACCACCCTGAAAGATAGCAGCTACAGGACGTCACTGACTCTGTTTATACCGCCCGCCGCCAGATACCGGTAACTAGATTGATACCATCACCGATTCAAAGCGTCGCGCCAACACGCTGCGATCATAGAACTCCGTTACGTGCCGGCGGCCATTCTCGCCCATCAAGCGGCATAAATTTCTGTCGTTATATAGCTTCAGTACCTTGTCGGCCAACTGATCGGCGTTTTCCGGTTCTATGGAAAATCCGGCATTGGCATCGTTGATGATTTCGCTGCTCTCGCCTTCGACCCCGAGAATAATCGGCTTTTGCATGGCCATGCTTTCAAATATCTTGGATGGAATTACCGTCTTGAAAAGATTGGATTTCTTCAATAACACCAGGCTGACATTGGATAGCTGCCAGAGAAACGGCATTTGCTGTTTGGGCTGCTGCTCAAGCATGGTCACGTTGGTCAAGTTCATGCGCTCGCGCAGCGCCAGCAATTTTTTACGTTCCGCGCCATCGCCCACCATCATGAACACGATATTCGGGTAGTCGCGCAGTTGGTCCGCCGCATATAAAACGGTTTCCAGATTATGCGCCATGCCATGCGTGCCGAAATAGGAAACGACGAATTTATTTTCCAGATCCAGTTCACGTGTCAACGGATTGCTGACGATGACGGGATCGTAAAAACTGAGATCAACGCCGTTTTTGACTACATGGATCTTGTTTTCATCAATGCCTTTGGCAACCATATAGCCCTTAAATGCATTGGTCACCGGCACGATCCTGTCCGCCTTGCGATAGGCAAATATTTCCAGCCATTCCAGGAAACGAATAATATACCTGCTTTTTATTGCACCAACAGTTAATATGGATTCCGGCCACAAATCGCGGATCTCCAGAATCCAGGGAGCCCGCTTAATGCGGCTGACAACATAGCCGGCCAGACCGTTAAAAAACTGCGGCGAGGTGGATACCACAACATCCGCCTTTCCCATGAACGGCGCTGCCAGAATCGCGGCAACCTTGTAGGATATATAGTTCAGGGTACGCTTGAAAAATCCTTCATTGGCGGTCACAAAAGTCCACAAACGAATAACTTTGATACCGTCCTTTTCTTCTACATGGAAAAGCCTGTTCTTATAGCCGGGGTAAACCTTTCCGTGAGGGTGGTTGGGAGCACAGGTAATGACCGTTACCTGGTGGCCGTTGCGGATCCACTCCTTGCAGTGTTCGAACGTTCTCGTAGCAGGTGCGTTGACTTCCGGCGGAAAATAATGCGACAAAAACACAATATGCATAACAGTATCCCCTGGGTCGAGACAGCATGGAATAGGTACCGCTGTTCAGCCCTGCTATTGAGGTTGATTAGAACGTTTACGGGATGGATTATGCAATGGTCCTGTGACAGGACAATGACAACGCTTTTCTTAAAAAAGCTTAAACTTCGGTTTGAGTATGTTTTTCTATCATATAGCTGATATTGACAGGCACACGACAAACGCATGACATATGTATTACGGTATTTTCCATTTCCCTGCCGAACTCTGGGAAATATTTGCCCTTGATGATTTGTACGTCTATGTCCGTTAACAGCGTCATTAGCGCAACGACCTCATTGACTCTTTTTATGGTTATAATTTTTCCGTTCGCAACTGCATGCAGATCCGGATGCAAATGGAGATAACTTTCTATCAGGTGAGTACCATCGCCGTACAGGCTGTCAAAAACGCGTACAGTATTACCGCGATATATAAACCGCCTTTGGTGGCGTACTCCACCTTTTTTAAGATAGTCATACCCGTCGTGGGAGG
>JASFOJ010000141.1:0-13070 GCA_050116575.1 Gammaproteobacteria bacterium
CAGGTTACGATCGGTTTCACGCAGCCGGCGATTGGTCGTGGAAATATAAGCGATCAGTACGAATAGTAATATGACAAATACCGCCGCCATTAATAACCAGACAGCGTATTTTTTAATAACGGCGTGCAGCGAGGTTTCGCGTAGTACTTCGTAAGGACCGATCTGCAATTCTTTCATTAATTCATGGACCGGTGAATAATCCAGGGGGACGGTCCAGCCGGCGGTGCGGGACATTACCGCGGCGGGGTGATCCATGGGCATTGCCAGTAAGGCGAGGGTGACCTTGGTGGCCAGCTCGCGGGACGTGTTTTTGTTCTTGGCAAATGGCCACTCGGGGTATAACCGGGTGCTCAAGGGCAGGTTGTGACCTTTGACGTATTGCTGATTGAGGATGCGAAAGTCGGATAACTTGAACCAGCCGGCTTCAACCATGCGCACCAGGGTTTCCGCTCGAATGGTGGCCGCGTCAATTCTGCCGTCCTGTACAGCGAGAGGGACTTGGTCCTGAGGAAACCCCACAAATTCCAGTTGCGAAAAATCCGAAAACGGATCAATGTCGTGCTCGGCCAGTTCCCGCCACGCCATTTGGAAACCGCCGAAGGCTTCGGGGCTCACCGCCATAAAAGATTTGTCCTCCAGGTCTTCCAGTGTCTGAATGTCCGTATTGGAGGCTTTGGTTATAATGACCGCACCGTAGCGGGTTGCGATTTCGCCGGACAGGCGGGATTGCATGGTGGCAATTCGTGATATACCGTATTCCGATTCAAGTTCGACATAATTGCCGGGATTGGTCAGGATAAATTGCACGCGGGCTTGGGCTACAGCCAGTGCCATTTCAGACAAGTCAAGCGGGCTTAGTTCGAACCGATACCCCGCGATATTGCGTGTAAGATAGTCCGCCGTGGCGCTCCAGCGCGTAATGGCCTTGTCATCACCGCGATAGGAAAGGACGCCGATATGGACTTCTTCTTGATCGGCGCCGATGGCATCGCTGGACAGTGCCAGGTCGCCGGCCAGTAAAAACCCCAGCAATAACAGTAAAGCGTATTTCTTCATAGGATAATCATACTAATAAACGCGGGCGCAAATACAGCTTGTTGCGCATTACCCTGTAATTCATTAATAGTTTTGATATTTTTCGACGACGAAAATCGGCAAAATCGGCTCCGAGCGAACCAGATTACCGGTTGGTGACTAATAAATGCCTTTCCATGTCGTGGTGTGGCTGGAGAAATGGCGGATTTTGTGCTGTTCAAGCCGGCCGAGGGCCTTTAATTGATTTCATTGGCGTCGAGGCGCTGGCCGCAATGGATTGAACGTGCAGTGAGTGGCAGATGCAGGGACAGATACAGTCATCGGTGAAGATGTGCCCGTGGCGCCATCGGCGCAAGGGAGTTGCGTCGATGGCGCCACGGCAATTTGGCTGTCAATCGTCTGGATTGTTGTTGCGTGCTACATTTTGCGGACGCGTTCCAGCATTTTTTCGGCATGGCCGTCAGGATCAACACCATACATTGCTTCTTTTATGATGCCTTCTTTATCGACCACAAATGTCGAACGCACGATCCCCATTTTTTTAACACCCTCTTTTTCCTTTTCCTGCCAGACTCCGTAGCGTTCGCACAACTCGCCACTGGTATCCGCCAACAGCTCAACTTTTAGTCCATATTTTTTAATAAACGCCTGATGGCTTTCGCAGGTATCCTTGCTGACGCCGAGCACCACGGTATCGGCTTGCGCAAACTCCGTTGCCAGCTTGGTAAACTGGTTTGCTTCTATAGTACATCCTGGGGTGTCGTCTTTTGGATAAAAATACAAAATAACGTTTTTGGAATGTAGAAAATCGGTCAGCTTGACGGCTTTATTGTCCTGGTTGACCGCTGAAAATTCCGGTGCAGGCTGATTTTTTTGCAACATGGTAATACCCTCATCAAAATTGGTGTTAAAAAACATTTGGCGCTTTATGTTGCCTGAAAAATAGTATGCCGATTTTGAGGGCTAATAACGTATAGTGCAATGCGGAATGTCAAAACAGGGTGGAGTGACGGTGATAAGTTTTTTATAATCAGTCAAAATTACCCGTTTGTTATGTCAATCGATTGATCAACAATGATTTAACAATTTTTTATATGCTGGATCGACACTCACGTTCCGGGTATTTCCGCAACTGGCGATAACGTGACTTAGATAACGTGACTTAAGATAACGGGCTATAAACGTAGTGATCATCTTTCATTCTAAAGGAGAATCTAAATGGCGGTATACACCTGCGAAAAATGTGGTATGAGCATTGGAACCATGACCTGTGGCAAATGCGGCAAGGAACTCAAGCACAGCACAATCACTACAGATGACGGAAGCAGCGTTCACGTTTCCGAATGTCCGGACGGCCACGGAATGGTGAAATCGCCCATGTGTTGTGGTCAGGATATGACCTGTACCGCCTAATAGTTCTTCAAGGGGAAGGGAATTAACGGTAACTATATTACTTATGGATTGCTTCCTTCCGGGAAAGACGCAGCCGGTGCTCAGGGTGATCAATCGCAGTAGGCTCAACTGTGAGTCATTCGCAGATATCAACCCTAAGCATTCGGCTAAATACCACTTTGCTGCCCTGGCTAGGCAGATTCCAGATATTTACATATACAACATCGCTGCCGGGCGGCGGCCCGTGGACTTTAACATAGTTGCAAAACCCGTTACGTAACGTCGTCGCTAGTTTCGCTATATCATCGACAGCCATGTGGACTGTGGTATCAGCGGTCGCTAATTCATATTCAATAGCAGCTGTGTCCTTGTCGAAAATTACCAGCCTTAGCGACAACTGGGGCGATTGTTCCATCAAAGTTTTGGCAAGGTCACGGCCATAGTCCATGGCAATTTGCTTTTGCCAATAGTCGAA
Source organism: Gammaproteobacteria bacterium (assembly GCA_050116575.1). Lineage (GTDB taxonomy): Bacteria > Pseudomonadota > Gammaproteobacteria > SZUA-152 > SZUA-152 > JAKEGK01. The sequence continues at coordinate 2,903 of JASFOJ010000141.1, forward strand.
AACCACCGGCCCAAGCAGTTTGATGCCGATGGCGACGGCAACAGCCAAAACAACCAGCTTTTTATTTAGCCGAAATGCCATGTGTATTCGGTGTCCCGCTGTGAGCAATTCTCCGCTGAGAATAGTCGACACCGTTGTCGATGTTGTTGAATAACAAATTCTTTTACCTTACATCCGGATTGGAATGAATGGGGTTTAACGCCAAACCGCTATAATATATAAGCCTTTAATTTCTGTTAAGCGCGATACTTTTTGTAAGCGTAACCAATACTGTTCCATTACACAATAATACGATTATCCAGCCCGATGACGGTACCTCGGCGATATCCGCCTACAACAACCTCTTTGTGATTTGGTTGTGTGGGAATATGCGGAGTAAAACTGTCAAATGTGCGTTGTGCGAGAGCGGACTTCGAATGTAGAGGAACCCATGGGGCCTGCAACCATGCCCCATGGGTAGATGAGGCATCCGTACGGTTTTTGGTGTACTAGATATTCAGTTGTTTATCCAGCCAAGCGCTGGCGTTTTGAATGACGCACGACTCTATGCCCGAAAATCCATGGAAGGTTAGTGATCCGTCACATTCCTTGTTATTTCGTCTGGTTGCTAATTCGGGATGATTGATACCGCCGGTCACTTCCACTGCGGTGACATTGGCGATTTCACCGGCAAGTTGTTTTGCCTCTGCCGGCGCGGAAACAAAGCAACCGTCACTCGCATGCCAGATTAAATGGACCGGTTTATCGCCAAGATCACTGGGAAGAACGCCGGGGGAGCCCAAGGGTGATCCATTGCCGCTGGTTACCGGCGCCGACAGTAAAATGTAATCTGCCAGATCCTGTTGAGCGACGGCTGATATTGTGCCCCGGCTGGTGCCGGCGATGGCGACGGGTAAACCCAGGGAGCCATTTTCCGCGGCGATAATGGCCTGCAGATCTAAAGAATGTTCCGTTGATGTCCGGTAGGTATCGAACGCGCTGTTTGAGGTGGATCCTCCCATAAATAGCGAGTAATCACTGGGACGGTCAATGGTTACCACCTTGTATCCCTGTGCAGCAAACAAATGCGCCGAGCGCACCAGAAAATTGCCACTGGCATTTGTTGCCTGTTGCCCCGTGCCACTTGCCCCCTCAATTGCCGCATCCAACTGGCCACCGGCGATCAGAATCAACAGCGCTTTCGGGCTGCCGCTGGCAGGTGTGTGTACCATATAATCCATGGTGACACCGGTGCGCACGTCAGCTTGTTCGTATGTGTTTGGTGCATGGTCTTCCGAATGAATGCGATCAACCGTGGTTCCATTGAAAGAGCTGTCTGCCGTGGTAGAACTGCACGCCAGCGCTGTGACGTTGTTATCCTGGACTCCGTTACCGCCTCCGTTGCATGCTGCCAGTGATAACAATATTAAAATCATTATTAATGAAAACTGTCCTTTCATGCTTCTTCCCCATAATAAATAAAACAATCAGCGTTATTGGTATTGCTATCTGGACTATCCCGCGACCGGGAACGTCAGTCGCAGGGTGTGATGTAGTTTAACCCGATATTTTTACAAATAGCACAAAAATGACTGATCAATGATTGCGTTAAGTCGATTATGGTTGCCACCTGGTAGAGAGGTGATGAATAGTTTTTGTATTTTTGCGAGTGCTTGTGAAAGAAAGTTGCTGTTTCAATATGTTAACCGGCATGCTGGAAGACTTAATTGCGACTCAGACGGTAAACGCGCGGGTTCACTTTTCTCAGCGGTTTGGGCAGCCCGGTAACGTCAAAAGGTTCGTCGTCAGTTATCTGCCAACCTGTAAATGCTTCCTCGATTTCCTCCCGACTGGCACCACGGGGCAACGGCCCGCGATTGCCGGGTGCCCAGGCCAGTATTAGAGCGGTTGCGTCCGGAGCGGCAATCGTGCCGATTTGCCGGCCGACCGCGGAGCGCCCTTCGGCGGTCAGGCCATGTATCGTGCCGAAATCCCAGAAAAAATTAAATCCATTCCCGATCTCCGATACCTCAAGCGCGGTGATATCACCGCGCACAAAATTTACCTCGACTTTTTTCTTGATAGCCTTATTGCGTGCTGCCTTTACGGCTTTATCCACCAGCTCTACACCGGTAACCTCCCATCCCCGTTTTGCCAATATGATAGACCAGTGTCCCCGGCCACTGCCCAGGTCCAGGGCGCGGCCGTACGGGGCCTGACGCTGCTGTTCTTCCCGATCAAACAAAGCATTCACGTGTTCGGCAGCAGGTGGGTGATCGGCTGCCTCTTCCCAGGGGGTAAATCCTAACCAGTACGATATCGTATAGAAAAGACTCATAATTTCCTCCTTAATCCGAGTGCCCTCGACGCGTGTTGGCTTGTATGGGTAATGTCCGGTTACCTACTCTACAAATCCAAAGACCGATAATTGGTTACCATAGCCCCGTTTCCGGCGCATGCCAAGTTAGTAAACATGGTTTTGGCCGATTATTGGCTGGCTATTGCTGATAAGATCTTCCGAGCTTGGTAATGGCGCTGTCAACTGCACTATGCACCGAAAGCGCGTCCAGAATGTCAAAGCAATAGGGTACCGGCAGTGCTTTTTCATGTTCGGGACCGGATTCGGCGTGAATCTCTGCAATATTGCCCTTCGCGATATCTGCCCTTGCCGCTTCTGCTACCGAGGTCAAATCATCTAATTCGCCTTTACATCGTTGTATCATAGCCGATGCCCGGCCGTCGCCTTGATCTTTGATCAAGGGTTGTTGTTGATAGGTTAGGTAACTGGTAATTGCGTAAGCTTCCATTTTGCGCCGTACTGGTATACGGTCACTAGTTGTCGCAGGCGGTCAATGTTGCAGGTGACGATAAAATTATCAATCGTGATCGCGATATGGATGCTAAATGTGGTAGTGATATACGACAAATTGTTCATCGCGCTTCCAGTCACAGGACCGGTATAGTGCTTGCGCTGCTGTATTGTCAGTACCCGTTGCTAACGTGACTCTGGTGGCGCCTATTGCTTTTGCGAAGTCAATCACGGCAGTTATGAGCATTTTACCCACGCCTTTCCCGCGGTGATCTTCCGAAACAAAAAGATCGTTGAGTATTAATGTCCTGCTAAGAGACGCCGATGAAAAACTTGGATAAAGCTGGCTGAAACCAACGGCAGACTCACCTTCGTGCGCGATAAATAACGTGGATTCCCCGTGGTTGAAGCGCTCTACTAAGAATTCTCTGGCCGCTTGCAGGTCACTGTTTAAACCATAAAATTGGCGGTAACTATCAAACAAGGGGGCGAGGGCTTCGATGTCAGATAAAACCGCCTGGCGGACGGTTGTACTCATGTGGTCTTTATTTAACATAGACGTTGCTTCTAATAGCCAACTGACAACGCAAGCAGGTGGTCGGTAAGTGTATCATTGGGCCAATTTGTGAAGCAGGTTTTGTTTGGCGCCCGGCCATTCATTTTTAATGATGCTGAATATAACGGAATCGCGAATGCGGCCGTTGGGCATTACCATATGATTTCTCAATATTCCTTCTTCTTTAGCACCCAGGCGCAAAATCGCATTTCGAGATTTAAGATTAAGGAAGTCAGTCAAAAATTCTACACGATTTAATTCCAGGTTTTCAAATGCATAAGTTAACATTAATAACTTGGCTTCGGTATTGATACGGGTTCTTTGGAACGTCTTCGCAATGAAAGTATATCCTATTTCAACTTTCCTGTAGGGAAGGTTGGCCCTCATAAACCTTGTAGAGCCGATAACCTGGTTTGTTTTCCGATCGACCGTTGCGAATGTAATGCCGTCATGGTTCTTGTGAGCTGCCATTGCCTTATGGATAAAATCGTCAATTTCATTGGTGTTGGGAACCAGGGTGACGAAAAGTTTCCATAGTTCGCCATCCTTAACGGCTTCACACAGGCCATCTTTGTGATGCGGCTCAAGGGGTTCAAGGCGAACAAAATCGCCCTCGAGTGTTATTTGTTCAAATTCCATGGCTTCTAGTTTAATCATTGTCAATAAATATTGCATCTTCCGCAAACGTTTGCGTTGTGTCGCCTGATCAGAGATTATCCAAAAGTGATCCCTGGCGTTTTTATTCGTTAATGTGATAATAAATGAACAGGAGTTACCGCCTTATTAGCTTGTCTGGATAGCAAAATCAGCTGTTAAAGCTGCGCGTGCGGGTTTTAAAGAGAGGTTACTAAAAACACTACCGTCTCACATTAAAGGTTATGATGATTGTATTTTTTCGTTGCCTTGACGTCGGGTAATTACCAGGACAACACAAGACTCCCTACGATATATAGTATAAATCCGGTGTAAATAGTGTAGGTCAGAAATTTCTTATAATGACAAAGCGGAGTGGCATAAGCGGTCGCGACGAATGAAAACAACAGAAATGCGGCCATCACCAGATATTTGCCGGGAGCCGCCACTACCAGCCGGCCGTGCATTGTGGGGATAAAGTACGTTTCCCAATAAAAGCCACCGACAAACAAGCCGAAAAAAAACAGTCCTATTAATATCAATACCAGGCGTGGGCCGGGTATCTTATACAAAGGAATATCCGAATCATCCAAAGTCTTAAATCCTTGTCTCTATTTCGGTCGACGAGCTCACTGCCTGCTGTAGAAACGTATCGATAAAAGTTAGAAGAGGGGCAACGCTAACTTGCTGCATGGTTAATTATTTAAAGATTCTATTTTAGGCTTAGTATCGTAAAATCTCAAAATATTCGCATTAGCAACGAGAAAATGCTTGAGCTATGCGGCCTCGTAAAGGCGGTTTTTGGCGTCGATTATTAATTTGGGTGCTTTTCTAATATGAAAATCATTCAGGTCTGTATTGTTAACACAGTTTATTGTATGTAAAAATCCGTATCGACACTAAAATAATGGTGAATTCACTATTAATAAACACAACTGATCCCTGATTATTTTATTGCTGATTACGTTACTCCCATGACAAAGAAATAGTATAGATAAAACCCTGTCCAACCGGTAACCAGGATTTGGATGTTATACTGTTTTGCTATTTTCCGGTTAACGACTTTAAGTGCATAGTGGAAAAAGACCGTAACCAGAACAAATCTAATTAAGCGTGCCGGTATAGAGGTCAGAATAAATAACCACAAACTCATACCTGCTCCAGCAGCTTGTGAGGCATATACCTTGTAAGGAGTGCCGCGGACTGGACCGAGGAGCAAGGCAATTAAGCCTTGTTGACTTAATTCATTGTTGACCCGGTCGATCATTTCCATGCTAATTGCGGGAATGGCGGCGAGCCATTGATTGGCGTTATTTTGATCATGGGTGCCCCAGTAGAACATAATCAAACCACCAATCAAGGCGCCGACTAAACTGTAGAGACAGGCGATTAAACCGACCCGGAGGTTGTTGCGCCCAACAATACTTAACCAGACATCCGGTACAATAAAAAAGACCGTGGCTTCGGCAAGTCCCCAAAAAGCGGCGATTAAATTTATTCTCATTCGCTAAACTACGATGTTGAGCTCTTTTTATTATAGAAAGCCAGTCACATAATGCCATCGTTTATAAAAAGAATTCGTTATTTGCGGCTGATAAATAGACTTGACCGTTAATCAAACCAAGGTCTTATTATGCATTGTTTAGAATATCTTCCGCTTGACTAACGCACCAACCACAAAAACAATCGCGATTATAGCCCCAAACCTTACCCATCCTGCATAGGCAGCTATGCTGGCTTTGCCGTCCAAAGTAGATAGCATTGACGATAAAATTCTTCTCATCTCGCTTTCGTCCGCCACATCACCGGAAATCTTAAACTGGATAGGTTCCCCGCTCAAAGGGATTGCGGCATTCAGCGTTACCATGCGATCTCCACCGGTCGTATATTTTCGCTCCATCCGGAAAAGATTGATTTTATGCCCGCGCCATGTTTCTTGCAGAAGTGTCGTATTTGCCGGGATTTGGCCCATATCGAGCCCATATAGATTCACCCAGCTGGAGCGTTCAATTTGTATAAAAATCCCCGTATAATTATTCTTTTCAGGATTACCTCCTTTATTGTATGCATACAACGTTTGGTCTTTAACAAATTGCCTTGTTCTCCCGTTTCTATGAGGCTTTAAAAAGTCAAATTCCTTGAACCCTTCCGGTATCTGTACCGTAAAAGATAACTCCTCATTATGTATTGTGGCCGCGTTAGCGACCAACGACATATGAGCAAACAAAAAAACAATTACTGAAACTGATGTGGTGCGCATCTTAGGGGTGACTCCTTTTCAGTATAATCGGCCAATTTATTTCTAATATGCTGGAGAGGTAATGGGTATAATGCCATCATCGAATAAAATAATTCATGATTAAATATAAAAAAACAGGCTTTACTCTTGATTCACTTTTTTGTGTGGAAGTAACGTATTTGTTGGAGTTGAGGACGCTTAATATCAACATCAACGCCCAACTTATTATCATTCGCTGCATTTATGGGTTGAAGCACAATCCGAGTGCAATATAACTGTGAGTCTTAACTACTGGTAGCGGGGAGTTGTCTATATTGTTAACGACGCAAGAAAAATAACCGCTAACAAAAATAATACCAGAAAAGTAATTATCACTGGCCAGCATCGTATTTGGTGTTCTATCGCATCAATAAAGCTTACCCATTGAGTGGGATTAATATCCTTATTACTTTGTGTGTTGAAGATGCGTGTGTAAGTCTTTATTCCTAAGCGTTTTCCCGCTGATGATAGTTGAATATTGTTTAAAATGTCCTTAAGACGAATTACGCGTTCAAATATTCTTTTCGACAGTGTGTCGTCAGTCTGCGGTTGATTTTCATGCAGGAAACAAAGTGCCGCTGAGAAAATACCCAGCAATGCTAAAAATGGATACGCTAGATAATTATAATCGTTCCACAGTTCTGGCCGGGTCATAACAGTACCTAGCCCGGTAACGAACAATCCTGTCATAAACAGTGTAGCCGACACTGGCAACATGGATTGATAGCCTTTATTGATTAAATATCTAAGTGCGTAAAGAATTGTAACTATTCCTATAACTTGAAAATATATACTCCCTTCGGAAATTATAATTTCCCCGGTGGGTATCCAGCGAATTAATCCAAACAGTCCCATTACAACCGGGACGCCAGTTAACAAAATATAGGCCGGTCTTGCCGCCGACTTGAAGCTGGTGGCAAGCCATATGTGTGCCGGCCACATACCGGCTTTTATGATAAATGCGATACTGACCAGCCAGACAAAGGCAATCGAAATATTTCCGTTAATAATAGCCTTATACAGCAAAGAATACTGGAGTTCATCTGTACCATACGCAGCAAGTAGTATGCCTTCAAACAATAACAGGTCAGCAATGATTATAAAGGTAATATAAAAACGCCCGGCCCAGCGTGACGCCTCGTCGTTTTTGCGTACAACTAAAGCATAAAAACTATAGCTCATCAGCGTCGAACAACAAAAGTAACTGACAATGTCTGCGGACAGAATGGTTCCGAGATGGCCCGTAAGCGTCAGTGAAAAGAACGGGAATGTTTTGTCGCTTACCAGGGTATTCTTGTCGTAAGTCGTAGCCGCGGCAGTCCAGACAACAATCGCCATGACTAATAGCCATCGGTTATTGTGATCGAATTCAAATCCCGCACCAAACAGTAGCCAGGCTGGAGTGACTGTTGTCTCTCCCGGGAAAAAAGCAAGCAATACAGCAGGTACTAAAACCAGGTAGCGAGCAAATGGTAGCCTTGTATGTAAAGTAGGCAGTGCCAATAGCAACGGCCAAATGATCACCACGAACAATATCATGCTGTAGTCATTAATATTCATGGTTGATAAAATTCCCGTCTGGCTATTAGTTGTGCCCACTCAAGGGGACTGAATGGCGCCAGCGCAAACAGGCCGACTGCCAGTGCTAATCCAGCAGTAAACACCGGCGGTAATAATAGTGCCCATGCCGTCTCTTTGTTGTTGCCAAAATCGTGTTCATGCGGCCACGATTCTGGCGGTTCACAAAACCAGGCTCGGTACAGTATCGGTAGAAAATAAGCGGCATTCAGTAAACTACTACCGGCGAGGACTAAAACCACCCATGTCTGTTCCGCTTCCAATGCCCCTAATCCCAGATACCATTTGCTGACAAAACCGGCAATCGGGGGTGCCCCAATCATCCCAAAGGCGCCGATAGTGAAGGCTGCCATGGACCAAGGCATACGCCTGCCAACACCATTCATTTCACTGATTTTGTGAATGCCAAGCGTCTCGGCCAGATTGCCAGCACAAAAGAATAAGGTAATTTTCATGATACCCTGATGCACCAGGTGCACAACACCGCCAATAGTGGCGATGGGTCCTGCAATGGCTACGCCCAGGGCAATATAGGAAACCTGGCTGACCGTAGAGAACGCCAGTCTTCTTTTTAAGTCATCTTGAAATAATGCGCGTATCGAACCGTATATAATGGTAAAAGCAGCCAGCCATGCCAGCGGTGCAGTTACGCCCAACCTTGAAGCAGACTCAACGCCAAATACGTCATAAACAACACGAATGATTCCAAAAGCACCGGCTTTCACCACTGCCACTGCATGTAAAAGTGCGCTGACAGGCGCAGGTGCGACCATCGCCTGTGGTAACCAACCGTGTAATGGAAATAATGCGGCCTTCACACCGAAACCGGCAATCAGTAATATAAAAATAACGATCAGAGAGGTTCGGTGCTCTTCGCTAACGGTCTGGATAAAACCTGTGGGGGTAAATTCCAAACTACCGGTCAAACTATATAACCATACAGTCCCCAGTAGTAACATCGCTCCACCGGTAACGGTGTAGATTAGATATGTCTGTCCGGCTCTGCGTGCTTCCTCGGTTCCACGATGGACCACCAGTGGATAGGTTGAAAGTGTCAATAGTTCATAGAACAGTAAAAAGGTAATCATATTCCCGGCTAGTGCAACACCTACTGTGGATGTTACACAGAGGCTGAAAAAACCAAAAAACCGGCTGCGATGTGGGGAGTGTTCGAGATATCCTATAGCATAGACTGTTGTCACCAGCCATAGTACTGTTGATAGTGTGACAAAAATTAATGCTAACGGCCCGGCACGTAACACTAAATCCAGATCAGGTAACAATGCCAGGCGCGTTTCATAGTGAGTCTGGTTGTAAACGCCCCAGAGCATCCAGGCGACTAAGACAAGTTTGACTACTGCACCGAAGATATTTAGCGTGGTGCGCAAACGGACCGTTTCTTCAGGTAATGCAAAGATAACCAATCCCGGCGCTAAAGAACTGATAATAACCAGTAGTGGCAGCCACTCATTCCAGTTCATGGTTTCACCTCAACATGTCCAAACGGCGCTCCGGTTTCGACCAAGGTGAAGATGTCCGTTGCCGTAAAACCAATAACAATGGCAGTGCCTGCAAGCAATAAGGCTGTCCATTCCATGCTGGCTGGAACCGTCTTGGCTTCATGCGATACCTCGGCTTGAGTGAAAGCATGACCAAGAACTTTAAATACATATGCAGCAGCTAATAAGCCACCAATTATCATCACCATTGCCAATTCCCAACGCCCCTGAGACAACGCCGACTGCAACAGTAACCATTTACCAATAAACCCCCCGCTGGGAGGTAATCCCATTATACTCACACCTGCTAAGGCAAAGGTGGCGGCCGTCAATGGTAAACGTTGAACCACCCGGTCCATATCAGCAATGCGGTCGTGACCGCCAAATCGCAGTAGATTACCTGCTGCCATGAACATCGCTGCCTTTGCCAGCGCGTGCGAAAGTGCTAAATAGGAAACGGCGTGCCAGGGATTAATGCCTGCGGTGGTAGCCAGTGGAAAAGCCAGAAAAAGATAACCAATCTGCGCAACTGTTGAATAGGCGACCAATAACTTAACGCGGGTTTGTCGTAAGGCTTGCATCGATCCCCAAAGAATCGCCATGGCACCGAGCAGGCCAAGCAGTGACTCTGCTGCTTCGCTGACCTGGTCAAAGACCTCTAACCACAAACGCAATAGAATATAAAATGAGGCCTTGACGACTAACGCCGAAAGCACAGCACTCACAGGTGCAGGCGCACTGGCATGAGCTGGTGGTAACCAAAAATGTAAAGGAAACAGAGCTGTCTTGAGTGCAAGGCCGGCAGTGATGAGACCCGTCGTTGTCCACACTATTGT
>JASFOJ010000142.1:0-12572 GCA_050116575.1 Gammaproteobacteria bacterium
AAATCCAGGCAACGCCACATTGATTCGGGCATCAGTGGCGTACCCTGTTGACGTTCTGCGCATATCCATCGAGCGAATAAAATGATAAGGACTATACCGCGCAGCACTTCACCGCAGCACTTCCAGCAACCATCGCCATCAAGATACGGCGTCTGTCGTTTATTGTGGTTTACTTTTGGCAGGACGACAAGTGGATGATACCGGTCATTAACACTTTGCAGTTTCACGCTGTGGAGTTCGCCGGTTCGGAATTAGAAATAAGACAATGGAGGGAGGCAGCGGCAGGAAAGGTGAAATAGACAGGTGGCCGGGCGATCCTTACCCGGCGCACCATGTCTGGGGTTACTTGAAATAAAACGCTTAATCGATCAGTTTGAAAGCGACACGTTCCTATTGCGGCGCTTGCTCCTGTGACTCGTCATAGAACCGGATCTGACGTTGCAGCACTTCGCGGTCCACTGGTGACAAAACCTCATCAACAATACGGTTAACCTTTACCGGTTTTTCGCCAATTTCTGCTTTTTTCCACGGTACAATATATAGCACCTTGGGTAATTCAGATGCGCCCTGAATGTTGGCTTCATCAAGTTCCAGACGGTCTTCGGCATGTGCCGCGGCCATCATCAGCGCAAACATCGGGGCCAGAACCCATGGCAGGAATGTCGTGGTGTTTTTCATGGCGATACCCTCACTACTGTCTTAAATGTACTGTACGGTACGGTGCTATTCCGTTTTATCCTGTTCCCTGCTGCATTACTCATGCACTACTCAATATCGTACAACTCTTCTCATCGTACAACTCTCATTTCTCATCGTAGTACTTTCAGTTCTCATTTCTGAATTCTTGTCTATCGACCAGTCCTATTCCATTTTTATAACTAATCTAAACCGGCAGTACTATCCCTTTGACCGGCAAAATAGTGATCCGGTTCACAATACCACGCCGGTTTATTCGATCCCGACATCAAATAATTCACTACGCTCCAGTTTAGCGTAGCGTACCGGGCGCAATTTGCGCAGTGCAATGAAGCTTTTCTTGACCCATTGGTCATAAACGCCGTCCTTTACCCGGTCGGCATTGGTTTCATGAATTTTAATGGCCTTTTCTTCAAAGGGATAAGCCTGTTCTTCCAGCAATAAATCGTATTGCTCCAGTTCGGTGGCGGACAAGCCCTTGGGGCGTTCGGACGCATACAGGCCGCGGCTGAAATCGTTATACACTTCGGCGATCCGGTAGGTCGACGCTGTTGTCACTTCGGCAACGCCAAAATTGGCCGCCTTGGTGTAGGCATCGATGACTTCCTTCATGGCGTTCTTTTTCTTTTTCAGGTTGGCTTTCAACGGCTGCACCAGGTGAATACCGCGATAATTCTGGAACGCAGGTTCCGCCAGTTCCAGTGTTGCCTTGGCAGCGAGAAACTGGGTGCGGTCCGTCGATTTGCCTTTGTCGTTGGCGGCAACAATCTCTTTGAGCCAGTGACGGCGTTTTTCGTTATTACCCACATCCTTGTAGTAGTCGGCGATTTTTTGCCGTGCTTCCGTCGCCTGTTCCATGGGCTTGGGAAACTCTTTGATATAACGTTTGTACACGCGGACAGCATTTTGCTGCTCATTGGATTTTTCGTAAAACTCCGCCATTTGCCACAAGATGGCCTGCTTGCGTTCCGGGTCCTGTTCACCGCCGTAAATCTTGTCGTAGGTAGCGGCGGCAGCGGACCAGTTGTTCTGCTTTTCATAGGCAAAGGCCAGTTTTTCGGTAGCACCCTTAACAAATTTGTGATTGGGATAATGGCGGATAAATCCTTTCAACACGCTGATTGTACGGTCCCAGTTGCCGGCTTTGGCCAACACCGCCGCCGCATCATATTCGGCGCTAGCCCGTATTGAGGCCGAAGGAGCCACTTCGCCGATTCGCAGAAAATGGTTGGCCGCCACTTCCAGCTTGCCCTGCTCCTTTGCCTGTTCACCCTGTTTATAAATCGCTGCTGCCAGCCGTTCGACGTGGGTTTTGCGGTCCTTATCACCCTTTAAATGCATTTTCAGCCTTGCCTTGCTGGCTATTTCGGCATCGGCATAGTGTCCCAGTTCGAACTCCGCACTGGCAACAATCGCCCAGGCTGAAGCCACCAGGGATTTTTCAAGATGCTTGCGAGAATTCAAATCGATCAATTGTTGTGCTATGGTCGAGGCCTCACCGTAACGCTTCAGGTCCACGAGATCTTCCGCCGCTTTTAACAGCACCGGTGGCGTACGCTTGTCGTCGGGAAAGGTTTTGGCAAAGCGCATGGCACTGTCAACAGTTTGATGGCGTTTGGCGGTGTATTTATCGCCTTTTAGTTGCGCCAGGATTTTCTGGTGGGTTAGCAGCGCCGCGTAGCCCGCTTCTGCGCTTTTGGCGTGCTTGCCGTAATCATAGGCAGTTTTTTCATACTCTTTGGCTGCTGCCTCGTAATCCTTGGTTTCCAGCAAATTTTCCGCCAGCAGGAAATTCATCTGCGGCGTTTTCTCGTCGGCGGGGAACGATCTGACATACTCCCGGTACCAGTGCGCCGCTATCTTATGATCGCTGATCTTTTTGGTACGTTGCGCCTGGGCGTGATAATGGCGAGCCAGGTCGGCAAGATTGGACTTGATATACGGCGCCATTTCGTCCAACAGCGCGCGGTCGTGGCGCGACCAGTAGGGTTTGCCTACGGCATAACGGGTAACAAGGTCAGCTTTGGCAGCGGTTAATTTCTTGGGAAAGCCGCCCTTTGCATAGATGCCAATCACCTTGACAAGGAACATCGGTGCCTCGCGGTGGTTGGGATTAACCTCGGCAAAACTGGCATAAACCTTGGCGGCATCCTCGAAGCGTTCCTGTTTTTCGTATAACGCGCCCAGTGTTTTATAGATGAGATGTTCATAGTTACGCGCGCCATATTGCCTGGAGAAGCGCTTTAAGGAGTCAATGCCATTTTCAAAACTGAATGACAGGCTCACCACGCGCAGGGTGTCGTCCACCAGTTCTTTGGTGCTGCGCTTAAAATCGTCGTATCGTCGCCCGTCGCTGAAATGCAAATCCAGCAGTTTGTAAAACGAGTAACGCGACTGTTGCAGACGGTTTAATTTAAAAAGCGCCCAACCGTGCTTATACAGGGAGCGCTCGTAAAATGGTGAATCCTTGTTTGACAGCACGTAACCATAGGCATGCTCGGCATGCTTATAATCCTTGAGACTGAAATAAATTTCACCACGGCGAAACTGCACTTCTTCAGCGTGTTTGTTTTCGGGAAACGCTTTCATTAGACGGGTCAGCGCGCTGAGAGACTTTTTCATCTGGCCGCTGAGCTCGTAGGCGCGCGCTAACTGATAAAGAATCTTTTCATTTTCCTGGCTGCGAGGATGGCGTTTAAGCAGTTTTTCGTACTGGGCGGCAACATCCGCGTAGTCGCCGAATTTGGAGGCATCCACTACCACATCCTTTTTCTGGTTGGCGCGGATTTTGGCTTCCTTTAATTCAGCCTGTTCAATTTTTTTGGTTTGCTTGGTTTCCAGTTGGATGTCAGCCAGCCGCTCCATGGCAATGGCGCGCAGTTCCTGGTTTTTGGTGGATTTGGCGAATTCCTTGTAACGCTGCCTGGCGTCCACTTTGTTGGCGGACGGAAGATCCTGGGGATTGACTTTCACGGTACGCTTGGTCAGTGATGCCAGCGTCTGGTTTTCGGGCTTTTGCTTTGCCGAAGAACACGCCACCAAACCCGCAGCCACTGCGCAAACTGTAACGATTCGCAACAGGGTAAATTTGGTTTTGCCATTCATCACAATAGAACTTAATATCATGCCTTTGATAGTATCTACGCTAGATTTAGTTAACCGGGTTGTCAGATGCCCGATCTTGCAACCGGGCCATGGAAAACTGTGCCTGATCCAGGTATTCCGCCAACCGGTCACGCAATCGCGACAGTTCGCTGACAATTATTTGTTGCACTTGCTGTTGTTGCAGTTTGTAGGTTTCATTGATCTTACCGTGCAACCCACCGATCTTGGTTTTCATGGCCTTGATTTGGCGGCCATAACCTTCAAAACCGCGGGGCGCCCGGGATTTTGCCGTACTAATGGCTTTTTGTTCCGCTTCGGTTTTGGCAATGAGATTATCAAGCTGGTTTAGTCCCTTGCGCAGTTTCCAGACACGTTCGTTAAACGTCGTACTGATATCCCACTCCAGCAATCCCCGGTACAGGTTGTACTTGTATTCATAGCCACCGTATTCATTGGCGTCCATGCGGCGCGCGGTATCCTGCAGGCGACCTTTAACACTGTCGAGGCGATTGAGCAACTTCAGTTCTTTTTCGTTGGCCACTGCCATAATGTCATGTTCACGCACGATCCGCCGGTATTCTTCCTCGTAAAGGTTTTTCTCATCCTTGAACGCCGCAATGCGGTAAATGCCCTGCTCGGGCATTAGTTTGGGCAAGCGCTTTTCGTAGGCTTCGCGGCGCAATTGCAACATGTCCTGATAGGCGGGCAACGCATTTTCCCAATAATTGAGATTGGCGCGCAGCAGACGCAAATCCCGCAAGGTCTTGATGGCTTCGTTAAACCGGTGGCTGGCAACAATGCCGGTGATAAAACGAAACTCCGGCACGTCCTTGATAAGACCTTCTTCTGTAAACTGCCCGGTGTCGTCACCCAGTGCTTTTGATACCAGATAATTCATCAGCTGGCCGTTTTCCACTTCACGGATTGCGGTGTCCAGACGAGCAATTTCATCCTTGAACACCTCAATGGCTTCAAGATAAGACTGCATTGCCTGTGGATAGGCCTTTAACTGCTGCAGGGCGTAGCCCACCGCCAGCTGGGATTCATAGACGGCAGCATCGGTCTTTTTGCGCGAACGCAGTTCAAGCCACGAGGCCAATGCGGATTCGTAGTCTTTTTTCATGGCATAGGACCAGCCAAATCCCAGCAAGGCCTTGTTGGAAAACGGTCCTCTTAAGCGTACTTTCTGGAAAAACGCGCGGGCTTTTTCCGTTTCCTCCTCACCCAACAGCGCATAACCCAATGCCAGATTGGCCTTGTCTTTCAGGGCCATTAACTCTTCACTACTGGATTGCAACCGGCCTACTTCGGCCAGGTATTCCGCCCCCTCAATCTCGCGCCCCCCGCGGTACAGGGCAATACCCAGGTTGTATTCGGCAAAGCGGGCATCAATGGAATTGCTCGGCAGTTTTTCCAGTACCTGCGCCGCCTCAGTGTATTCGCCTTTTTGCATCAGCAGGTTCGCCAGCAATAATTGGCTTTCATTGAGCAATCCTTTTTCCAGCGCCCCCTGGATCTGCTCGAAAGCGCGGATGGCGTCATCACGCAGGCCTTTTTGATAACGAATCTTGCCGATGGTGTACCAGATTTGGTCACGCAAGGATGGATCGGCCTTGTCATCAATCAAATGACTGAACATGCTTTCGGCGTCCTGGTGCAAACCGAATTGCAGAAATATACCACCCAACAGGATATCGCTGTCATCGCGCTGGTGAGGGAGCCGATTCAGTTCCTTGGCCGCCATCAGTATCTTGGCCGCTTCGAGATATTTTTTCTGGTAGAAGTAGTACAGGGCCACACCGTAGTCGAGATCCTCGACCACGGTTTTCTTACCGAGAGTGGATTCAGATTCGGCGGCATAAGCGGCGGAGAATGCGGCGCCTGCAAGCAATAACACCGCCGACAATGACACGATTTTAAACCAGTACTTAGTTACCACAACTGCGACAACCCCCAATGAACATCCTTATTAACTATTCCCATTCCTTGACGACGAATTCCGGCTGGAGTTTTTGGGAAACATCTGTGATTTTAAGCTCGATATATTTGGTACCGGAGCCCTTTTCAAAGACATGGGTGGTGGCCCGCTTGTATTCCCGCCCGTTGGGGCCGGGTCCACGGAACACGGCTACCAACTCGCGCTTGCCCTTTTTCACATTGCCGATAAACAGGCGCTGCACCCCTCCCCGCGACAGGGCTTCCCGTTCCTGCTGGGTGTAGAGATAGTTGGCGACCACCTTGTCGTCTATTTTAAGTTGGACTGAATCCAACTTAAAGTAATTACCCACATCCGTGGACAAAAATACCGCCACCTGGGTGCTGGTGGGAAACAGCAGTTCTTCTTCCAGGATAAACAGATCCCGGTTGAGTTTCATCACCTCTTTTTTCAAATTCTGGATTTTGTTATCCAGATTGGCGCCGCTGTTTTCCGCGGCGAACACCAGGGGAATACAACACATTATCACCAATAGAGAAATAAGCTTTTTCATGATGGTTCACTGCCTTTATTCATGGTTTTAAACTGTTCAATAAAAATTAAGTCGTTGTTATAGTTTAAAATAGTGCCGTGGTTTATAGGGCGTACACTACTAGTACCAGACGGAGAAATAGATTTCGAGCACGTCCGCGCTGTAGGCAAACGGCCTGCCCTGGGTATTGGTGGTTCCGAGCAGCCCTTCGTAGTCACTGAAATTATCGTAGTCGAAACTCACCCGCTCATAGGAAAAACTAACACTGCCCTTGTCCAATTGCCACCAACCGTTTTGCCAAAATTCGTAAGAGGCGCCCACCCCAATGCCCTGACTACTGAATGCACTCAATTCCTTGTCACGACCCACGATCGTCACGGCCCCGCCGCGGGGCATAATGTCATAATAAAACGACGCCTGGTCCTGCTGGTAGACGCGATAATGAAAATCCCATGTCCAGCGGTCCGAGAACGGGTGGGTATAGCCAATTTTGTACGTGTGCGCCGTGATGTCCCAGCTGTCCTGGTAATATTTGTATTCAAACTTGAGCGCCGCCCGATACGGCAGATAATAATTGGCGCGTATGGCAATGGCATCACTGGTGCGGGTGCCCGGATATTCCTCTGGCGTGGGCTGCACATGATTCGTATTGTCGATCATTAGAGCGGATCGGTACGGATTGCGGGTAAATCCTTCGTCACTTACGGCCTCAAACGCAAAGTTCATAATCAGGTTTTTGGTAAATATCTGGGTCAATCCCACACTGTAATTTCGGCGTGTCAGGGCCTCGCTGCCAAAACCCGGGTCGTTACCGGCATATTTACCATCGGCATCATAACTGTTTTTACGCACCTGGTCGTTGCCCAGGGAAAAACCCAGGTCCACGGTGGTCAAATCACCGAACATAGTGTGACTGGTGCTGAAGTGATAGGTATCCGATGAATAATCGTTTTCTTCACTGTTGGTAAAACCCAGAGATATCGTGGAATTGTCAAACAATGTGTCTACGCCGATACTGTATTCCTTGCGGTCCTCGGTATAAGGACTGGCATAGGTGCGCACATCAATGGAGGCACTGGACACCGAGTCCGTATAATAGTTCGCATAGACTGAGGTATGCTTGCCCAGTGATTTGCGGCCCAAAATGGACGGCCCGTCGACGGTCACCTGGTCACCGCTGTAACGGTGGTACAGAATATCAAGGCGTTCGTCCGGCAAAATAGCCGCCATCAGCGGCAGGCTCATGCCAAATACCGCGTAAAAAATCGCAAGCGCCCAGGCGGGCCACTGTCGAAAATTAATTACAGCCACATCCGCCGCCCGATCCGGTTTCCGCGCCGCGGGCGCCTTCCCGCGCCTGGTGCACATGGTTCTTATAGGATTCCGCCACCGGGTCCCGGGCAAAACTCATAATGGGATCCGCCATGTGAGCGCGCTCATAGGGTTTCACCCAGGGTTCCATGCTACACCCGGTGCAAACCACCGCTACCGATAGAACGACAAAAATCAATAGTTTCATGATGACCACTCTTCCATTAATTCCCTGACTTGCTTGTGAAACGTATCTTCATAACCGGGCTCAAATCCGTTGTGCATGTAACGCAAATTGCCGTCCTTGTCGATAATGTAGGTGGCGGGCATATCGTCCAGCTCATATTCTTTACTAACCTTGTGGGTCACGTCGAACAGCACTGGAAACGCAATTTGCATATCACGCAACACGTTACGCACCTTTTGTTTGTCTTTTTCGGTGTTAATACTGAACAAGGTAAAACCTTCATCGCGGTAACGCAGGTAAAGTTCGTTTAACACCGGCATACTCTGCAAGCACGTCTCGCACCAGGTGGCCCAGAAATTCAGCATAATCACTTCACCGCGGTGCTCGCTCAGCTTCAGGTTGTCACCGCGCAGGCTTTTCAGTGTAAAGTTGGGCGCCTCGCCCTTGACCAGCTCGGCATGATTAGGTGAGGCCAATACAGCGCAGGTGATCAATAAGCACCCGGTGATGGTTTTTTTCAATGTGGACGATGGTTTCATTCTGCCTTCCTGCATGGTCTATAGTGGCTGAGTTATTCGCGACATCAAAAGAAAAAGGTAATACCGCTGTGAAATTCCAGATTTTGCGTGGATTGTTCCTCCCCGAGAATATCCAGATCAAATACGTGATTGCGGGCATCCAGATGAAACGCCATCCAGTCGGTGGCCACAAAACGGAAACCACCGCCAAAGTTAATCGTAAAGTTATCCTGACCGGCAAACGAGGTATTGCCGATGCCGCCGATCACATAAAACGCCGTGTAAAACGCCCAGTTAGAGGTTATAAACGCTTCACCGGGCAAGATGTTGTACCCCAGTGAGAAATTATAATATTGCAGGTCGCGCTCATCTTTACTGAGTATTTGAAAAAAGCCAAGTCGTTCAACGCTGGACTGGGAGGTTTGTGATTGTCCTGCCGCGATTTCAAAAAAGAAATCCTCGGTCACATGATACGCAAGGCGCGCACCCATGACGGAGTTGGTGCCAAAATCCTCCGTGCTGTACAAGCCACCAAAAAAGCCGATTTCAAAGTCCTCGGTATCCAGTTTGGCATCGATGATTTCCTTTCGTTCGATTTCCGGCTCCACCAACGGCGCATCCGTTGAGGGTAGCGAAGGCTCTTCCGCGGCCAGCGCCGGTACCGTCACCAAGATCAGTAACGCCAGTGTTAACCACCGGCTCGCGGTAATAACCGACTGCCTCAGAAAAAGAATGAAAACCCTAACTTCCACTCGATGAATTCTCCGTTATTGTCTTGATCGATAAATACCACCATTTCCCGCGCCTCGGCGCGAAATACAAACCGGCGGGTAAGGTAGGCCCTGACCCCCAAACCGGCACTGGCCGTGGCGTCGTTGGTTGGCTCCGCATTAATAAACGTGCCCTTGGGCTCGTTGCGAATGAAGCCGCCGCCCAGAGTAAAATAGGGCGATACCCGCCAGCGGGGAAACGGGCTGGATAACAGATTCACGCCCAACATCACGTTGTTGGTGAACGTGCCGGAGGCCTGTGACAGGGCAATTTCAGCGGTCAGGTTTTTCGACAGGTTATAGCCGGTGTACACAGTCATCAGCGCGGCACCGTCAAAGTCCCCCGCCAACGCGCCAAACTCGAGACTGCGCTGTTCGAAATCTTCCTGTTTAACTTTGGCGAACTCAGTGCGCCGTCCCGGCAATGCCAGGGTTTTCTCCAACTGGTCAATATAAGTCCAACCCTCTTTGCCGTCCGGTGTGCGTACCCGGAACCAGTCGGTACGGCGTTTGATAATCTCGATCCAGCCGCCGCGCTCCACCACATGAAACACCGGAAAACCCCGGCCGGGACCGGTGTGCAATTCGATAAACGGCTCCACCACTTGCAGGCGTAGAAAGCGCTGTTGAAATTCTTCAGCCAATACCTGGGAACAACCCGCCAACAGCAACAAACCAATGATCCCATGACGCAACCACCCTTGACTTGCATAACCAGTCCAGCGTTGTCCAAATACAGGTTGTCTAATTTGGCAATAGTAAAATATTGCAAGCCTCAATTGACTCTCTCGCATCGTGATGTTTTTCGCATCCTACCGGAAGTATTACGACAGGCACAGAGATGACGCACTTATGATGGGAATTGCCGCCCTTTCAAACACCGAATGGGGTGAAATCCAACCACCGCCGACGCGTACTATTTTCCTTATTGTCCTATCGGCACAAATAAAATCCTGTTAAATCCTTTGCGCCATTATTTCGTCGATTTGCATCATTAATGGTTGTACATTAAACAACAATAACCGCCAAACATTGCTTAAACCGTTATCGCGAATCCGCACGCACAAAGTCCCAGCGAAATCTTTACTGTACCGCCGCGGCGACCGGATCGTTGTACACCTGACCGCCATTGTCGATCCACTCAATAATTAGCCGCTTTTCGCCTTCACTTAACATCTGGGTATGGTCAACGGTAGCCGTCGGTACATCACCGGTGATCACATCCACCAATAAGCTGTCGCGGGCACGCGCCGCACCACCCCTGACCGCTGGAGGACGCGGCTCGATAAATTGAAGATTATCGTAATCCGTTTCCGCAATAATATTACCGTCGGCATCGATGGGCTGACCGGTCACGGTATCTCTTCGTACAATAAACCGGGTCCCCCCTCCAGTGATGGTTTCAATGCGTGGACGGGAGATAAACAGCATGTCATAGGACACGGGCCGGTCTGCCGTGTTGGTACGATTAGACCGAATCGCCTGCACAGTCACGTGGTTTGTGTTGATGTCGTTGGATCCGGTGTCCAGTACCAAATAGCCCGGCGGCACCGCATTGGGGTCATCGTCATTGTGGCATCGGGTGCACCGGTACATCGAATCGATAACATTGCCCATACCATCAGTTATATCCGGTCCGCGATCCGCATCCCACAGCGGCTGAATATCCTGCTCGTAGTTAATAACAATCCGGCATTTGGAGGTTTTCCAATTCCAGTCCGTTTCGCAGTTGCTATTACTAACGGGAGGCACGGTTACTCCTGCATAGGTTATTTCTGTTAATTCGTCAGTCACCGGCCAGATATCGTTATCGACCAGATCCATCGTAAGCTGGCCGTAGGTCCCATTGGAACTACGCGAGCGCTTATAGCGGGCTTCGGCCATGGTTTCGTCAAGTTGCGCCAGCACGCCTTCAGTGTTGGGAAAGATGGAGGACTGGGCGCCGAGGTTAATACTTTGCTGGCCATCCCGCGGTGAATGGCAGCCGTTACACACCCGTTGCTCGCCAGGTTTCACCTGCAACCAGGCGGTGTGAGACTGAAAGGCGCGGCCTTGGGCGTCCAGCACCTGGATGGTAAACGGTACATTGGCGGGCACTTCCATATACACCGATCCGTCGGGTTCCACTGGCGCGTAGCCCAGGATTTCCCGCATTTCATAGCCACCGGAACGCCCGAAGTCATCGCCATTGATATTGTTATCGTCGATCGTGGGAACCGCCTTGGTGATCCGCACAAAACGCGCCACCCGTTGGTTGAACGCAGGTTGCAGGGGATCACTCATAGTTGCAATATCGGCTACGGTGCGCGGCACCAGGTCTGTGCGCATGGGATCGTTAACAACCTTGCCCGTCAATGGATCCAGGGTAATATTAATCAGAGGAATCGCGTTGCGTTCGTCATTAGTTAATGCCTGCCTGCCCAAAGGCTCCAACGGTGTATCCACCATGGGCGCAGCGACATCGCCCTGGGTATCATAAACGCTCTTAATATGCACTGTCCCCACGTCTCGATCATCCAGCACCGGATCGGGTTCCAGGTCCGGCAATATCACAGGCCGCTGATTGAAAGGCCTGTCCATAATCGCCACGGGATCCACCGCCGCCATGCCGTCTTCGGGATTGACAATGGGCTTTTTGAGCTTCGAATTAAGGTCGTACATGTAAATACCGAACCGGGGATCCGCCTCCTTGTAGTCCGGATCCCTGATATTCTCATCGACGCAGGGCAGGCTGATTTCTTCGGTGGCATCGGTCAACCGGCACAGGCTCCAGGACACCAGTGCCCGGTCACCGCCACCGTCCTCCCAGATGGGAAACGCCGAGTAGTAGCGGCCGTATTGCGACAAGCTGCCGTCTACCGGCACCTGGTTGTCGGTGGCCGACACCTGGCCGACAGTACTTTGCGAGGTGCTCGTAAAGCGTTTTTGGTCCATCTCGATAAAATTGGCCTGGTCAATGATTACCAACTCGCCGTCGTTATAGTGATGTATCCCGTTCTCGTTGGGCAATGTGCTACGCGGCCGCCTGTAGCCCGTAAGAATCGATAACAACTGACCGTCTTGCATTTGCTCGGCGCTGACAAAGGCGGGGCGATTGTTCACACCATCATAAGTATGAGTTCCATAGAATACATCCAGGCCAGTGCCGTCGGGATTAACGGTGTATAGACTGAACTCGTTTCGGGGGCCTGTATGCTCCCAACGACTGAATAATATCCGCCCATCCTGCAATACCGTGGGGTTAAATTCGTGGCTTTGGTTAAAGGTAATCTGCTCAACCTTGTCACCGTTGGCGTCCATAACATGCAGCATAAATACCGGGTCCCGCCGCTCCTCATCCAATCCCGGCGACGTCGACAGCCCGGTCGTACCTTGCAGACCGCGTAAATAAGTTTGCCGGTCGGAACTGAAAACAATACGGCCGTCGGGTAAATAATGAGGATCGATATCATTGCCGGCTTCGGCCTTCAAGTCCGTCATGACTTTATAGGGGTTGGTGGAAGACACCGGCTGGGTA
>JASFOJ010000143.1:0-12536 GCA_050116575.1 Gammaproteobacteria bacterium
GCGTTGACTCTGCGGCGTTTGTGGCTTCATGATATCCTCCTTTGTTGTTAAAAGGGGCTACCGTGCCATATTGCTAAAATCGGTGAAAGGGTGCTGTTGGCCGGATGCTTACGTTATAAAAAACGCGACTATCAAAAATAACGTGCCCCTCAATTTACCCTCCCATATCTAACTGGGTACATCGTCTTTGTAGCACCGCTGGCCATCCGACGACTCACACAGATCCGGACGCTTGGAACTAACACATCCATCTCCTTAGGCATGACATTGAGTGACGTTCGCCAAAGACGCACTGTTTAGTGAAAAATAATTGTAACATTCACCAATGAATTTTCAGGCGTTGGTCCCGATCCAGGCGCATATCAATTTGAAAGCGGCTCCAGGCACCTGGCACTACTTGATAACCACTGTTTTCCGTCAGCTCACTTAACTGAATGCGTGCACTGGCCTTGTTTCGCGCAGCTATATACTGAACATTAGATATTTGCACTTTCACTGTTTTATACTGGCCAAACAATTGTTTAATAAATTGTTCTCTACCGTCCGAAAACCGACTGATTTTTTCCAGCTCTTTGAAGTCCTGGTTCTCCATGAAAGTTTTAAATGACCCAAGCAACTCGTTTACCTGATCCATCGTTATCTGAGCCGGCTTGGAAATTTGTGCTGTTTCTGCATCTTGTGCTTTCTTTTTGGCTTGCCAATCGGCTGCTGCAAATTTACTTTCCATGTCCTCATATAAAGCCTGCGGTATTTGCAGTTCACTCAGAACCTTTAAATCCTGTTTCGCTTTGTCCGTTTTTAAATCTTTGATGTGTCGCCCAAACAGTCGAATATAATAGTCTTTGATGGACAGAACCCCTTGCAGTGCATCTTTGTTATCGGGCTCGCGTTCCAATACTTGCTGATAAATGTCATACGCGTTGTTATTTTCTGGTGTCATATAGCGTTCCTTTTGCCGCAACATTTTTGCGCGATTCAAAAGACTGGCGATTTCCCTTTTCGCCTTTTCTCTTTCAGCTATCTTCGACCTGAGTTCATGGACAGTTTTGGATTCCGAATTCAACTGCTCCAGTTCATTTAAAAGATTTTTCGCGACTTTAAATCGCTTATTGTTAAAGGTTTCTAACGCACGTTTAGTGAGCCTGTTTTCGACGTCTTGCAGCCCTTTGAGCGCAGCCGCATTGCTCGAATCCAATGTCAATACCTTTTTAAAGTAAAACACCGCGTTGTTCTTATTTGGTCGAGTAAAGTTTTCCTGTTTATATGCCAACCCTGCGTTGCTTAACAGTTTTTTTATAGTTCCCTCGGTTTCGGCCCTCTTATCGGCGCCAATGGTTGTATCTTGATTACCAATAACACTGGTATCATCATTAGTTACGGAATTGCTACCGCCACTATCTGCCGCTTCTGCTGCAAGGTTATCGGCATCCGGCACTGATTTATTTTCACTGGGGAGGGCGACGTCCCTTATTGATTCGGTTTGTTCGCTATTGTTGTAAAAACGGTCAACCCAATGCTTTATTTTCAGATCAACCCGCATTTGCACACCCAAGGCACCGGCGGCAACAACTAAAACTAACGTAACAAAAATCATCGGTATGGAGGCACGTTGAGTCTGTTGTTTGCGCTGCGAACCATTAGATACCTGGATATCGAAAGTTGGATTGGTGTTGCGCTTGCCGCTGCTGTTTATCAAGCCCTTTGAATTGCGCAACGGTTCAGTAGGAAAAGAATTTTTCCGTCTCGGCCTGGGTATGGTTTTGTCATCATAGGAACCGATGTGTTGGCCCATGTTGCCTGGGAGCGGTGGCGCTTCAGTTTCGCCAAGCAACATACTCGCCCACGTCAGTACATCCTGTGGCCGATGTTCCGCTTTAAATAGCAAAGCATTGTCAATGGCACGCAAAAAATATTCTGGATAACGGTTTTTCAGCAATAGTGACACAGGTTCGTAGGGATCGAAACCATCTTTTAATAAGCCGCCGCCTCGAGTCAAAGCATCGACCGGTTTTTTGCCAGTAAGGCCTATATAAAAACAAGCGCCTAAAGAATAAATATCCGTCCAAGGGCCTTGTTCTCCATAGTCTTCGCTGTATTGCTCATAAGGCGCATACCCGTACGTTAAGACATTAGTGAGAGGCCTGGTTTTTCCACTGAAAGATTGGCGTGCTGAACCGAAATCAAGCAATACCGGTTTACTATTAGTGTCGATATATATGTTTGCAGGCTTTATATCACGATGAATGAAGTGTTCATTATGGACCAATACCAAGCCATCAATGATGGGGATAAACACATCAAGCAATTGTTCCTGGTTAAAGATTCCCTCAGTTTTAAAAACCTTGGATAGATCACGTCCCCGCGCATATTCCATTACCATATAGGCGGTGTTATTTTCTTCGAAGACGCTGAGTACACGGATAATGTTGGGATGATCAAATTGGGCCAGGATACGAGCCTCGAATATAAAGCGATCCAGCCCCCACTCATAGAGCCCCTGTTTATCTTTCGCTCTCGGCTGGACTGTATTGCCTTCAACACGAACTGCGAAATCCTCCGGCATATATTCCTTAATAGCCACCGGACGCCCCAGGTTTTGATCGTGTGCAAGATAGGTAATGCCAAACCCGCCATCACCGATCACTTTATCGATCTGGTACCAGTGCAGACTAAAACCCTGGCTAAGTGCGTTTCTGGAAGAATCTAGTTGCACGCCAGCACCATTTGCCACAGGTTTTTGGTTAAATAATCAACAAAATACAACAAGCCGACTACCTTGAAATAAGTTTTATCTTTAACATGCTAAATACCCCCCACCACCGCGGAATTTTCTCAAAAATTATGATTTGATTCGAATTGTTGGTTCCACTATACAGTAGAGGTGGGATATTTAGGAATTCCATTTATAAATAGTCTATTACAGCTACTATTTAAGAAACTACTTAAGACTACAGATAGGATAGATACAGGACAATCTGATTATCTTCTGCGCTTAGCTTGCTAACTTCCTTCAGTAGAAGTTTCTAAGTTTTTCCACGTCCTCAGCTCATGCCTTCGTTTAAGCAGGTGCGCCGGTATCGAATTCGAATGACAAGCGTTGATAAACGACTAATTATGACCGTCTCGCGTTCACCTGAACCGGTGTTGAACAATTTGTGGTTGTTCCGTTATCGAACTGACCGTAGCCGTTATCACCCCAACACTACGCCGCCCCATTCACCCTCTCTCCTGGAAACAATTTATGGCATTTTATATTCATATATCTCAACTCCTGCTCCGCCATCAGATAAGTAGACATTATTACCGTCGATATCGATTTTGTTCGCAGTCCCTGGTGTATGCACATAACCGATCTCATCTGTCGACGGTGAAACCTGTAGGGTTGGATCGTTGGTGATATCGAGTATATGTAAACCTACTGAGCCTTCCGAGTAGTAGAGATTACCACCACCAATCGCGACACTTTTAATCGCCCCACCTCCTGGATCTGTATAGGCACCAATATCAGTGGGGGTCGGATTGGTCGAATCTACAAGATCAATAATGCGTATACCACCAGAATTATTCGCCACATAGGCATAACGTCCATTTATGGCAACTTGCTGCGCCGTCGTTAACAATGTATTGTCATATCCAATATCATTTGGAATTGCGGGATCAGTATTAATATCAAAAATACGCATTCCGCGGGCATTATCGGCAACATATGCATAACTACCGTTAATGACAACATCCAAGGCATAGTCTCCTGTCGCCACAGCCGCTGTACCTTCGAATGGCAGGAGCGGGTTGGAGATGTTGAAGACACGTAATCCACCAGGACCGTCAGTTAAATACGCGTACTCTCCACTAATAGCTACACCTTGCCCACCTCCATTTGTGGAGGTAAATGAATTAAGAATGGGGTTTGTTGGCGTTGTAATATCAAGTATTGTTAGACCACTCGCGTTCATATAAACGTAATTACCACTGGTGGCAATACCTGAGATACCACTTCGTACATACATAGAAGTAGCCACAGTTGGAAGAGTGGGATCAGTAACATCAAGCACCGCCAGCCTATACGGGCTATCTGCCACATAGGCATAACTCCCGTTAATTGCAACGCCATGGGGGTCACTCGGTACGTAGTATGCCCCAATTTCTTTCAAGTGAGATTTGTCACTTATGTCTATACTTAGCAGCCCTTTAAACGCATCCGCCAGGTAGGCAAAATTCCCACTAGCTGCCACGCCCCCACTAGACGCTCCTTGTCCAGAATTAAAATAACCTGCCGTTTGCGGTGAATCTGGCGCGCTAAGATCCAACACGAGCAGGCCTACAATATCCGCAACATAAGCGTAGTTCCCCTGAATACTGATATTTCGGGAAAAATACCCATCTTTATATAACACGACCGGTGTCCATATCCCTGGTGTGCTTATGTCTACAACCTGTACTCCATAAGAATCGGCTGCTATGTATGCATATCTACCATCAGTACCTATAGCCACATCGTAGAACTGTTCATTGGTAAGGTTCGGGTCAACGGATATTGTCTCAGTAATAACCGGCTGGACAGCTAAATCGCTGATATCGAGAACTTGAAGCCCAACCGATTGATCAGTCACATAGGCATAATTGCCACTGATGGCCACACTATTGGCGTTTGCTATTGTTACTTTCCACAAAAATTGTGGCGCGGTTGGAACACTTACATCGTAAATATTTAGTCCCCAACTTCCTCCTGCTACAAATGCATAGTTACCGTAAATGGCAACGTCGTAAGCATCGAGGGGGGAGATGGAAGACATTAGCTTAGGTAACGTCGGATCACTAATATCCAGTATTTGTAGTCCTGCAGTGGAATCCGCCAGGTAGGCGTAGTTACCGCTCACAGCGATGCCGACGACACTACCGCTCGGGTTTGACTCATAGTAGGAGACCTGCGTCGGTTTTGCGGGGTTTGAGATATCAACGATGGATAGAACACCGCCCGCCGCCACATAGGCATAATCATCCTTTACAACGACTTTTCTTGGTAACCCACCAACCATTTCGCCAACTCGCGCGACATTCACGCCGGCAGGAGAAACTATGTGTTTTCCTGTAATCGAACCACTGAGCGCAACCGGTGTTACATCAAATTGAATTGCTTGGTCAATGTCGCTGGCCGTTAAAGTATAGGTTGTTGACGTTTGACCAGGAATAGGATGGCCATTTTTCAACCAACGAAATTTCGTTCCTGTAGCGGAGTCGGTATTTTCACCATCACCTTCGACGTCCGTGTATGTGTAGACACCTGTCAAAACGTCGGTCGCAGCCAAGGGAAGAGTACTGGTTGTTGTTATACCAACGTGAGTAGCTCTCGGCGCATGATCAACCGCGGTAGCAGACGATGATACGGGTGTACCTACCCTCGTACCTGTCCCGGCTACCGGCGTTACTTGCAGGGTTATTTGCGCACCCGCATCAGCATTGGTCAATGTGTAGCTTGCTGCCGTTGCCCCCTTAATCGCATAGCCTTCACGTATCCATTGATATAACGATCCCGATGTGCTTTCGGCATCACCTTCTTCATCGGCATAGGTGTAGCTACCGCTTAATACGTCGCCGCTAACAGCGGGGTCATTACCATCGGTATCCGTGATAGTAATATTACTCACAGTCGGCGCCGAGTTATTAACAATGGTAACCGTATAATTTGTGCCGGTCCCGAGCGTTGCATTTACAGGTGTTCCAAGCGTGATATCGACGGTTTCGTCCTGTTCATCAATGCTGTCATTAAACACATTAAACGTAATGTCAGCAGAGCTAGAGCCCGCCGGTATAGTAAGTGTCCCATTGGACAAATCATAGTCCGCTCCCGCCGTTTCTACCGCGCCCTGCGTCGCCGAACCACCTACAGTATAGGGTATCGATGTATCAACTACTCCAGGTTGATCAAGCGTTACTGATACAGCAACAACACTGCTGCTTACACTGACACTACCATTTCCTAAACCCTCAGTAACGCTATGAGCAGAGCCTGAAAAATTCGCAACTGGCTGATCATCGTCCGTGATTGTGGTGGCAACACTATCAGGGCTTCCTGCACTTGCATTGACAAGACTATTATTATCTATCGAAATAATAATCGTTTCATCGCCTTCAACTCTCGTATCGTCTGTTGTGGTAATTGCAATTTGACTAGAGAGTTCCCCTGCAGCAATCGTGATGGTATCTGATTTACTGTAATCAACATCCACTGTAGCCGTTCCGCTATAGACTAGATTCACGGTAACAGGCAATCCCGATTGCGCGCTTAAGGTGGCGATAAGATTCGTGCTGCCACCGATTTCCGCCAAAGGTGATGTGTTATCTAACTCCAGTGAGACGGTCGGCGGACTATCATCATCAATGATAGTTGTGCTGGCAGTATTCGTTGCGGCTGCCTGGCCATTAGTGACTGAGATAATGTTTGCAGTAATGCTTTCATCACGCTCATCAAGGGAATCCTGAATACCCGTGATCGGGATTGAGGATGAACTGCTGTTTGCTGGTATGGTAATGCTGCTATCGGCACTGAAATCCTGAGACACGTTGGCTTCACCCAGGCTATAACCAAGTCCGACAACAATATCTGAAGTGGATAGCACGTCCGTAACCGCCGTCAACATGGCGGTACCACTGGCTTCGGCTATAGATGCTTGATCAAAACTCAACGAGATAGACGGAGTAGATTCATTGTCGTCGTTAATCACCGCGACATCGTTGGGTGTTAGTTGGCTGTAGTTTGTATCTGAAGAGTCGGGCTTAGACAACGTAATAGTATAGGTTTGGGGGCCATCCGCGACGGGGACTGATTCATCGACACCAGTGACCGTGACGGTCTGCACCCTATTCCAGTCGGTTGTCTGAAATATGACCGATGCCGGATTCACGGTGCCTTCATTGGTGTTAGAGCTGGTGAGATTAATGGTGACGGTATCCAACGGCTGAGTGTTGAGTGTCAAGTCGAAAGTCACTGTGCCACCACTTTCCGTGGTGTGGCCGTTGCCACTTAATGTGCCGATACTCACACCGGGTATGTCGTTGTCGTCATTTGTGACACTGAGATCGGCCGGATCGAGTCCATCGTAATTCGTATCTTGCGATGTCGCGGGGTCTAAAACGACCTGGTAGGTTTGAGCACCATCGATGAGGTGATCATTGACACCGGTGACGGTAACGCTATGGTCGGTCGCGATATTCCAATTATCTGTAGTAAAGGTCAGTAGTGCGGGGGATACAACGCCTTCGTTAACATCGGAACTATGTACGGCGACATTTACATTGTCAGTCGGTTGACTGGACAGCGTGACTGAAAAGGTGACTGAAGCCCCATTCTCGGAGGTATGGTTCAATATGGGACTTTCTATAAATGAGGGAGTATCATTGTCAATATTCACCACGCTTGTGTCTGTGGGATCTAGACCACCATAGTTCGGGTCATCTGAGCTGACAGGGGCTGTCACAATGGTATAGGTCACATTGCCATCAATGACGCTATCTTCAACGCCGGTGACTGTCACAGTTTGCGCTGTATCCCATTCGCTGGGGATGAATGTAAGTGTAGCTCTGTCAATAATACCTTCTGAGGTATCAGAACTCGATAGATCGATCGTCACATCAGCCGTGGGTCTACTGGATAACACTACGGTAAATGTCGCTTGGGTGCCGTCCTCACCGGTACTGTTGGAAATATCTGAAACAACAACACCGGCGAAGGGATTGGTATTGTCAGCAAGTTCCTGCAAATTCGATACACCATCGTGGTCATCATCATAGCCATCTGTATCGTAGTCCGCGTTGGCAAAATCCAGTGTGTTGTCACCCCCCACGATATTCATCGCCTGACTGGAGCTAGCTAGCATCAGTGGCGTGGTGGGTTTGGTTGAAGCTTCTGGGAAAACATATTCAAATTCGATCGTAATAATATGGGCGCCAACGGATACGTCTGTGAGTGTGATGGACGCAAAATTGCCGGAGATTGTCATCGGCTGACGCTCGCCGTTATCAATTCGCAAATAGGCGGATAAGGTCCCGTCACTGGGTAGAGCCGAGGTTATGGCTTGGTTGATGGGAATACCGGAGCCAGCGTTGATATCCTTTGTTGTTATTGAGGCGCCATGATCACCGCAGGCGGATATCAGTACTAATAAAAACAAATTTAATAACCGCAAATAATTTTTGGTAAAACACGAGGCGCATGTCAACATAATTATAGCTTTCTTATCAGATCAGACGGGACTGCCAATCCGGTATGGGATGGCTTAACAGACTACAGTTATTTAATTATTATCCAATATACTTAACCCGTCCACTTTTTTACTTTGTGTAACGATGGCCGCACTTATCGGCATAGAATTGCTGGTAGTTGTGCCATCGTAGACAATGAAGAGAATGCCTGTAACGGAGTTACACTAGACCGATTATTGCGGCAATGGCCCGCTAACGGTAACAGTACCCGAGTCGCCACCCCCTCCACCACCGCCATCTCCACCACCAGCCGAAGCAGCGACTGCGCCTACGGCAAGCACGCCTAAGGCAATCCACATCCATTTAGAGCCGTGTTCCTTTTGCGCTTTACTGGTGTCGTTTGCTGGTTGAGAATTGCCGTCTAAGACATCAGCAGTAAATCCGCTATCCGATACCACGCTGAGTTTGATGGGTTCAAATGAGTAGCCGTACAACACGCTATTGCCGGACGTATCCGTAGCTTGAATGTAGTATTCAATTCCAGGGGCGGCGAGATCTTTGTGTCCCAGGGTCACTGAAAACAGATCACTGCCTTTGGCCTCCCGCAGCATGGGTTTACGCTGATACTGAGAATCGCCAGCATGGCGATAAAACAACAATACCGTGTTCACCCCTACATTATCTGTTACTGTTGCTTTGATCCGGAGTATGGATTCGCTGTTCAACGGCTCACTAATTGGATCGTGCTGCACTTGGGGCGCGACAAGATCTCCTGTTGGCAGTGAAAGTTGGTCTGAATGAACAATGCCGGAGAACAACATGGATTGGATTAGCATTACTACCAGAACAAACCGAATGCTGCTTTTAGACATATTCCCTCTCTACGGACTTATGATTTTTCCCTAAGACAATTTAATGGCTTATTGATAACGGAATTGATATTGATGCTAGAAGAGACGCTGGTTAATTTAATATATCCTAACATACCTCTCCTGGGCAATGTTACCTTGTTGCTTAAAAACGTTGGCGCCAGTTCGCAGAAGATTTATTAGCCAAATCCCAGCAATCCCGCTAACTCACTGCACCCTGCATTCGAGGCAAGCACAAATAGTATACACCCCCCCTTAGACTCGTTCTAAAACATTAAATGGCGCTCAAAGTCATATACCAGTATTTTCATCTATGCTAACGGGACAGCAATGTAGCAAAATAAAACAAGTCGAAAGCCCGTTATCGTCATCAGTAATAAGATCGAGAGATATATCCTCTTAGGGCGGGAGGGGTAAAAACAATTGTCCTTACATTACATTATTTGGATAATGAGCGGCTGCGCTCGAAATTTCCACAGGATGGATTTTATTAACTTCACTTAAACGAGGGAAAGATTCACACAGAAAAAATCGAGTTCAAGTTGCGGAAAACCTTAGAGTTTGAATACCCCTATGAAATTCTAGTACGCCCACATTTAATTCGACAGAGAATCAAAAAATTGGTCATTTTGCGATAATATTGTGGAAAATGCCAGGCAGGACGCAATGTTGAATAATCTGCAGTGCTTTTCAGCATTGGGGAATTATTATTCGCACTTCCCTTCTGCTCGCCTCACACCAAAGCGCCAAGTAATCCTTGTTTATACAATGCTGTCCGTTTTAAGCGCCTGCCACCCGATGGCTTGCCTGCCTGACGTCACTGTCAACTTTAAAGATCTCATAATTTCTCTCCTGGATGTTGTAATTAAACAAATGAAACCCCGCTCGAAAATCTCCGAGCGTGCCAAAAAAATTGAACATGGGAACGATTGAGAATACACCACTCCTGGATCATATAAGGTAATGCTAATCACTAGACTCTTGACCAGAATTCCTGGTTTCCGGCGTTCGCCGGAATGACCTCGATCCAGGTTTCAGATCTATTAAAACTTTTCCGGATTCTATCTACGTTAGGAGATTCTAGCGGGCATGCCGCAGCACAATATCGAAAACATATACGGGCTCATCTTCGTTGCCGAATTTCCGTTTGGAAATCACCATGCGTTGCTCGGCGGGTGACAGGTGTTGCAATATACCGTCTTGGTCGTTGAGTTTCTGGCCGGGGAAATACATTTGTGTCGTCAGTGGCGCGTAGCTGTCTCTGGCGGCTTTGAAGTGAATATGCGGTGGCCGTGTCCAACCGGGACCGGCGGGATAGGCTCCTGGCATGATGGTTTTGAATCCGTAGCGGCCTTGTTCGTCGGTGTAGGTTTGACCCCAGCCCTGAAAGTTAGGATCGATGGGGGCGTTGTTGGGATCGCGGGGATGGCGGTAACGACCCCAAGTGTTGGCTTGCCAGATTTCGACGAACGCGTTTTGGATGATATTGCCACTGGTGTCGGTCACGGTACCGCGCACTCGAATCACCTCGCCTTTTGCTTGTTCGCTGTGGCCTTCGATGATGGTCAGGTCGACGTCTTTGTCCGCTCGTGGCTGGACGGGGTAAAACGGCCCTTCGCTTTGGCGTGGGGTCCACAGGGATTGACCGCTTTTGTTTTGTGAGCAGGCTGCGGTGGTGATGCCGGTAATTCCCAGGCCGAGACTATATTGTAGTAGGCGGCGCCGGATAGCGTTGTGATGCTTGGCGTTGCGTCGGGTCATGTTGGGTTGTGTTTGCGGTGGTGTTATTTTAATTAGTCGATTTTCCCCGGATTTGGTTCATCGCGCAATGTAATATCGGTGTCGCGGTTTAAGCGCGGAGTTTGAGTTTGTGGTGGGATCTTCTCGTACGGTTAAAAAACATAACGCCTGTAGTGTCTTATGGCTTTATTGCCAGCAGGCTGGCCCCTACTCCTTCATTTATGGGTCAGGGTAGATTTATCCGGTTTTGGTTTTTATTGCGGTGTTGTTTTGCTGGGCGATGCACCGAAAGGGTATAAACCCGCCATAGCGGCTAGGGTTTTCGATACCCTAAACGAAAAAGGCCCCGCACGATATTTGCGGGGCCTTGATGTCATTGACCTTCCGGCCACAACCTGGCGTCAACAAGTTCCTCCGGAAGCGCCAATGATACATCGATTAGACATAAGATCACCTCCTTTTTCAGGGAACCTGCAATACACCCCGATAATACCCCTGGAAATATTACCGGCGCGACGCTCCTAATGTTCAAGCTGGGGCAGCTATTGATGCGCTGTCTTAAAGCTACTATAGTTGACCTGAATCAAGATTTCCACACCTGTTAAAAATTATAGTGAAGTGGGTTTTCGATACGATTTCAACGGTTTTTTTTAAGAATAACAATATCATGGCTGTTAACGATCATGGCTATTACCTACATAGTTGCTATTGTCCGCGAGTCGAGAATCAAATCCATCGTTTCCAAACTATATGAAAATAACGTTCCCGGCGTTACGGTGACACCGGTAAGGGGCTATGGTGAACACGCAAATTTTTACAGCCAGGATATCACCGAAGACAATGTGAAAGTCGAGGTGTTCATTGCGGAAAAAGACGCCCATCACGTGGCGAACCTGATTATGCACACGGCCAATACGGGTATGGATGGCGACGGCGTCATCGCGATTATGCCGGTTAACGATATGTACCACATCAAGGACTTCAGTAAAATCCCGGATGACTATTTGCAACTGACGAAGTAAACACGGTCCGCCACGAACAGCACCAGTATCCGCCTACCCCGCCATAATGTCTTCATTGTTGAGCCACCAGCGGTTCAAAAAGTCGCGTGTCAGCTCCTGTATGTCGTTATTTTCAATGTCCTGTTTACCAAACCAGGCCGCATCCTGGGCATCGTCGCCTGGTTGCGGTTGGCCGGACATATAGTCGGCTTCCAGATCGACTACGACATAGTGAACGGGCGACGGCGAATCACTGGTTTCGATAACCTCGAAGGCGTACACCGGCTGACGGGCGCGGATCACAATACCGGTTTCTTCCAGTATTTCCCGCTCCGCCGCTCGTTGCATGGATTCGCCAAAGCGAATTTTGCCACCGGGAATACACCACAACCCCGCAAATGGCGGTTGCGCACGTTTGACCAGCAACACCTGATCATTATGAATCACTACCGCGCCGACACCCACAACAGGTGCATGTGCCATGATTTACTCCTGAACGGTGAAAACTTTAAGATTTATTTACCTGTCAAAATCAAAAGATTATGATACAAACTTCACTGGATATATTAGCGATTCATGCATCCGCGTTCATCATTATTCGACTCGATACGTCGCATTAAATTTCCCATGCCTGGCATAGGCCAACAAATTCGTCGCAGGGCAACACCCTGCCCCGGTACCCTGGGTTTGGTATACGGTTTGCTGGTGGCAGGGACACTACTGTTGT
>JASFOJ010000144.1:0-12426 GCA_050116575.1 Gammaproteobacteria bacterium
CGGGTCGATCAATTGAAATTAATGTAGCAGGACATAGACCCCTTGGGGGTCTCAAGGAACGTTATTATGCCGCTTTGAGCGGCTCACAATTTAAAGCCCCCGGCTTTGCCGGGGGATACTTACTTTCAGGAAGCATAGTTCTTGTAGGGAACACACTACATTGGTTGGAGTTCCATGGAAGGTGTGATGATGGCATTGTTTCAAGACTGTTAAAAGAGATAAAGGAAATATAAAACATAGCCGGCGCTTACACTAGATCGCCGAAACAAGCGGGGTCTCCGGTGAAGAGAATCGCGATGTTTTTAAGCTAGGGAGATACTTATGTCAGGTAACTATCCAGAGAGAATAAAGAAGTTACCACTATTCGATGGGCAATTTGACGCATATAAACTTGAGGCGAAGGATGCTGACGTACTGTTCGCGTCATACCCGGCCGGAACCACTATTCCTCCGCATAGACATGACACGGAAAATTATGGGGTAATAACACGCGGGGAGTTGATTTTGACTATGAACGGCGAGAGTAGCCGAATTGGGGTCGGCGAATGGTATCACGTGCCCTCAAATACTGAGCATGCCGCGGATTTCGACGTAGAAACGGATGAGATAGAGTTTTGGTTCCGAGATGATTAATCAGTTCATAAAACTGTAAGTGTATGCATTGAAGCAGTCTTTGTCTGCAATGGTATTGCTGACGAATTTCACACCAAGGCAGCGTATGATTAAGCGGCCATTTTAAGCTGTCGTTAATTAGAGGCTAGGACCCATGGCTTACAGGTTGACGATCACTCAAAAACCTTCATATATTCATATTGTTATTACCGGAAGAAATAGCAAGAACACTGCAATGCGATACCTGAAGGACGTGCTTCATGTGTGTCGAATTAGAAAGTGTCGAAAATTGTTGATAGAAGAGCGGCTCAAGGGACCACGCTTGAAAGAATTTCCGATATATGAAATTGTAAAGAACCGTAGTGAGGATGCCCGTGGCCAATTCGACGCAATAGCCTACGTTGATGTAAATGCCAAAGGTGACCTTATGAAATTTGCGGAAACAGTAGCCGTGAACCGAGGAATACCCGTTACCGTGTTCTCAACCGTGGCGGAAGCCGAGTGCTGGCTTGAGGACATCGCTAAAAATGAAAAACAAGCGTCTCTCAGAAATTCTCACAAGGAACCCACCGACTGACAAGACGTACTTAATTTTAGTATAGCCACGCGGCAATTCTGATTAGCCAACAGGCAAGTTAAGCCTGGCTCGGTGATGCGGCAAGTATGATCAATGATGAAAAATTGAACAATTCCAGGAAGACCTGATGCTTCAAAAAGGCTTTTTGGGAGTTGCGTTTTGGCGAAGAACATCTCATCAGTAGAGATGTCCTGTAGGGTCGTACAAAACCGATTCGCGACTTGCTCACGCATGGTGAGATCGGAATTGGTATGGCGACGCTGCGAGCAAGTGAACATGTGAATAACGGATCGCGATGGATAGGTCAGCCTCGTGAATCGCCCCGGCGGCCGGCAAATAGCGATAAATGAAGACCGCGCCGCCAGTTGGTATTAGCCCCACTAAAATGTTTTCCCAGCGTCGCAAGCGGTGAGGGTTGTACTATAAGAATATAAACCGGTGCTGGTTTCGGCGAATTTTCGATGCCCTTGTTTCCACTCTCAATTACAGTACAATAGCGATACAGCCAGAACACGACATCATTTCTATATCTCCATGATAAGGGGCAAGTGATGGAAACCACGGAACCGGACAAATTGTTTGATCTGGCGCTGCAAGCGTCACAGGCCAAAGACACACAGAAATCGATTCGCTACATCAAATTGGCCATTGACGGTGATCCTGAGGATGCCCGCATGCGCTATCTTTTAGGCTCGTTGTATGCTGACATTGGATTGTACGATAACGCAATTTCCAATATGGAAAATGCGCTGGATCTGGACGAAAACTATCATATGGCGCGGTTTCATTTAGGCCTTTTATATTTAATGGCGGATCGGCAACAAGAGGCTGAATTAACCTGGGAAGGTCTGGATGCCCTTGATGAAAAGCATTATTTGAGCTTATTTAAACAGGGTTTGTTAAAAATTGTTAAAGATGATGTCAGGGAAGGCATTGATTTAATTAAAGCCGGCATCAACAACAACCATATTAATGAGTCCTTGAATCACGACATGAAAGCGGCCATTGACAATGCCAGTTTGGCGCTGGCAAACGAAGAATAACATCACTTGAATATTTTTTATTGTTTCCAGATTGCCTGATCGCAAGAACCCATCGTCATATTAAACCACGATCTTTTTGGCGGATTGAGCCGTCAATTCTTTTTTCAATAAACTGCAAACCCTGATTAATAAAGAATAAGTATTGAATGGAAGTAAGTAAACGTCATACAGCGCTACTGGCGGGATTCATTGGTAATGTTGTTGAATGGTACGATTTCGCGCTTTACGGCTACATGGCGGGCATATTGTCAGGACTGTTTTTTCCCGGACAGGACCGTACGGCTGCGTTGATTGCTACTTATGGTGTTTTTGCGGCGGGATTTTTAATGCGGCCGCTGGGGTCAGGGATATTTGGCTGGCTGGGCGACACCATTGGGCGCAGCAAAACCATGTTTATTTCCGTCATTATGATGGCGCTACCCACGGTGTTGTTGGGATGTCTGCCAACCTATGAGTCCATTGGAATCTGGGCGCCCATATTGCTGGTCGCTATTCGCCTTATCCAGGGGCTTTCCGTTGGCGGCGAGTTCAGTAGCTCTGTCACGTACCTGGTGGAAACGGCGCCCGATGATCGGCGTGGTCTCTCCGGCAGTTGGGCCAATACCGGCAGTATGGTGGGAATGCTGATGGGCTCCGGGATCGCGGCCGCGGTAACCACCTTCTTGTCTCCGGAAACGCTACAGGACTGGGGCTGGCGTGTACCTTTCCTGCTGGGCGGCATCATCGGTGGGATATCAATCTTGCTGCGACGCAATTTGCCGCACTCGAAGCACTTCCAGCGCCACCACGAGCGACGCGAGACCACCTCACCATTGCTCCAGGCGTTCACGACCAACCGCCGCGAAATGATCCAGGCGATCCTGTTTGCGTCCGCCTATGGCGTGGTCTTTTACCTTCCGCTGGTCTATCTGCCGGAATGGCTGCATAGCGAGGCGGGCATGCCCCGGGATCTGGCGCTCAGGATCAACACCGCGGCGATGGCGATTTTGTTAATCCTCATCCCGTTGACCGGATGGCTCAGTGACCGGTTTGTTCGTCGTACACATTTTATTGCCGGTGCGATGGCATTTCTGGTTATTACGGCAATTCCCTTATATGTGTGGCTTGCAGGTGATGGTCCGGCAGGCGCG
The DNA here is from genome assembly GCA_050116575.1 of Gammaproteobacteria bacterium. Lineage (GTDB taxonomy): Bacteria > Pseudomonadota > Gammaproteobacteria > SZUA-152 > SZUA-152 > JAKEGK01. The sequence goes on from JASFOJ010000144.1 coordinate 3,363, forward strand.
ATCATAGTACAATTTGTGTCCGTCATCGTGGTCGCTGTGCCTTTGGGCGTTGCGCCTGCCATGTTCGTAGAGCTGTTTCCGGCCGCCGACAGACTTTCCGGTTACTCGGTGGCGTATAACCTGGGACTGGGCGTTGTGGGTGGTGCCACGCCGATGTTTGCTACATGGCTCATAGACGTAACAGGATTGTCCACCGCGCCCGCGGGATTGCTGTGCGCTGCTGGAGGTGTCGCCGTTGTTGTGTTGTTGTGGATGCACGACGGAAGTCGAGAACCATTACCTTAATTGCCAGATTTTACTCGCCACTTGAAGTGGTTTTTGCGCCATGAACCAAAAAGACCATTGGGAACAAGTCTACTCAGCGAAACCGCCGGACAAATTGGGCTGGTACGAACCCCATTTGACTATCTCGGTAACGTGGTTGCAAAGCCTTGGCTTGCCGGCCGATGTCCCCATTATCGACGTCGGCAGCGGAACATCTACGTTTGTAGATGACCTGTTAGCGGCGGGATATCAATTCATTACTGTACTTGATATTTCCGAGCAAGCCTTATCAGCCAATAAGACCCGCTTGGGCAACAAAGCGGACAATATAACGTGGTTGCAGGGCGATATAACTTCCATTGATTTACCTTCCCATTACTACGCTTTGTGGCATGACCGGGCGGTGTTTCATTTTCTAACGACACGTGACCAGCAGGAAAATTATCGAAACAATCTGTTAAAGGCCTTGAAACCGGGTGGGCATCTGATCATTGGTACATTTTCACTGGAAGCGCCACCCACCTGCAGTGGCCTGCCGGTGCAGCGGTACAGCCCGGACCAGCTGGAATTCTTTTTAGGCACAGATTTTGAAATCAACCGTGCCCACAAGGAAATGCATATTACGCCCGGTGGTGTCGAACAAATGTATTTATATTGTTTGTTCCGCAGGAAACTGTAGTGTATCGGCGTAACGCTAAACGACAACAACACACGTATAGATGACTCAATGTATGCTGTAATCTTCAGAGCACTGCTCAATAGCGTTGATGACGCCTATTTTGAGACTGCCGCCCGTTTAAGACAACTGGCTACTGACAATTACGGTTGCATCGAGTTCACCGCTGTAACAGAGGGTACCCAGGAAATTGCCATTTCCTATTGGGCTAGCCTGGAGCAGATAAAGGCATGGAAACAAGACCCCGAACACCATGAAGCCCAAAAGTTAGGCCGCGAACGATGGTACAAACAGTATCAAGTTCAAATCGTTAAGGTTGAAAAAGAATATCGTGCCGATCAGTTATAATACTGCATTGTCATTGCAATGAATCAGGCAGCTTTATTGGCAAACTCGAAGGGCAGGGCCGCAACAAATCGACGGTATTTTTCCAATAACTCGTCCTGATCGTGCGCACCGATGAAAATATGCGCCATATCAAAACTGTAGCTATCCTGTTCAATGAGATCATGCAGGTACATGTTTTCCCGGACCTTAATCTCAATATCGCTACCTGGCACCTGGTGTTTTGCTTTATCGACCTCTGACGGCGTTGGTGTCCGGGTGACAAACCCGTCCTCGAAACGGCGCAGATGAAATTTTGCCGCGCAACCGTATTGACCTTCCCGGTACGGAAAATCGGGCTCGTTGCCAAGCCCCAATTCCACCATTAGTTGATGATTAGATTCTCCGTCAACTTTATAAAACATATCGCTGTGGGATTGCGATATACGGGGATTAATCTCCAGCAGCTGGTAGTCGTTCTGAGTTTCGTCGTAGAAATACTCTATATTGTAACCGCCGCTTTCAAACCCCAAATGCCGTATCAAGCGCAAGGAGGTATCTTTCATTCGCTGTTTTACGTCGTCGTCCAGGCGCGACGGGTATTGATAGCGGAAAAAAGACGAAGAACCGGGGTAGTTAATCGAGTCGACGACGCCGTGAACAAAGGGTTCACCGTGGTAAACGTGACCCTCAACGGTACACTGTTCACCACTGATGACTTCCTCAACAATGCAGTAGTGCCCGCGAATTCGGGCAATTTCGTCGGGAAGGTCGATGTGCGCCATTAACTGATTAAATGACGTGGCGATATAGCCAATATGAGTTCGAATTTTTTCGATGGCCTGGCTGAATTCTTTGGTGTCGCGCACCAGAAATGCCAACAATGAATCCGTGCCTTTGATGGGCTTGATCCAGAACGGAAACGGTATATTAATCTGTGCTAAGGGATCATCGTCAAACGGGTCGACCGCTGTAAAGCGCGGCGTATGTTCAGGGATTACCTTCGCCTGTTCCAGCCGGCTCCAGTATTTGTGATCGCATTTCAACTCCGCTTCGGTGGACAGGGAAGGAAGGCCGTAGCGCTCGCACAGGATGGGGACCATTGCATTTACCGGATAGTCCCAATAACCGATAATAGCATCGATGCGACCTTCGAAACGTTCAAGCTGTTCTTCGGCTCTATGAATTAATTCATCAAATGGCGGATATCGGCCACTACCTTTCACCTCGTCAAAGCTAAGAAGCGTATGGAACTTGTACTGCTCAGCATTGCGGATGCGCTTAAGTTGATTGCAATTGAATTCGTCTGCGCCAACAACAAAAATGTTTCTCTTCATAATGTATTTATGATAAAACCACGGGCAGGGACAGGGCATTGAAAATTATCAATAGGGGGCCTTTATCGGTGCTCCGTAAAAACAACTCAAAAATATAAAGACTATTTATTTGATGAACAACATTAGTAACAAACGCTAGTGCGGGTAGTCGCGCTTTGATGTTTAATACAGGATTGTGTAGTATTTTACCAACACACCACTAACCTGGTCGTAGATGTCTATTTAGCTTACGGAACTCAATAATGAATGTTGTTTGGCTGGGATTTTTAGCCAGTCTAATCGCCGGTTCAGTTACGGGTTTAGGATCTCTCGGCGTTTTTCTTGTGCGCAAATTATCGATAAAACTGGAGGATGGGTTACTCAGTTTTTCCGCCGGAATTATGTTGGCTGCCTCATTTTTCTCCTTATTGCTTCCCGCCATTGATCATGGCGAACAATATTTTGGTAGTGAACATATGGCTGTGGTTGCCGCCATTGGGGGTATGTTGGCGGGCGCGGCGGTGCTGTACTTCATGCATTGTTATCTGCCCCATGAACACTTTGTCACGGGTCCCGAGGGACCGGAAGCCACCACGTTAAGCCGCATCTGGCTGTTTGTCATCGCAATCACGCTGCATAATTTTCCGGAAGGCATGGCGGTGGGTGTAGGATTCGCAAATGGTGATATTAACAATGGTACTGTATTAGCAACCGGAATCGGCATTCAGAATATTCCGGAAGGTCTTGCTGTTTCGATATCCATGCTGGTCATTGGATACTCGAGATTAAAGGCCTTTTTCGTGGGACTGTTAACGGGTTTGGTCGAGCCTGTTGGTGGGCTTGTTGGGAGTGTCGCCGTGTCGTTTGCGGGCCCTTTAATGCCATTGGCACTTGCGTTCGCAGCGGGTGCCATGTTATTTGTCATTAGCGATGAAATTATTCCGGAAACCCACCGTCGCGGATTTGAAACTTTGGCGACGTTCAGTTTGTTGGTGGGATTCGCATTAATGATGTACCTGGATACGACATTGGGTTGATCCGATAATCAAAATATTTATTTAAAACTACAAAATATGTTTAATCCATATACTATTATACTCGGTTTATTTATAGCGGCTGGTTTGCTGGCGACGCTGTGGGGCTGGTTGATCATCGCCAGGGCACGAAAAACACAACAGTGGCCGTCGGTGGAAGGGACGATTGAAGAGTCTTTCATGGACAATAAGGAATTATTTCCCCGCATTAGCTACAGCTACGCGATTGATGGCCAGGCCTATAAAAGATCAATGGAATTCCCCGGTGACGTTACCCCCAGCCAGGAATTTGCCCGCAGCTACCTGGAAAAATATCCGCTGGGCAGCCAGGTAAAAGTGTATTACAACCCTGAAAACCCCGATGTTACCACCCTCGAACCGGGCGTCGGCAAAGGGGACTGGCTGGTCCTGGCCATCGGTTTGGGCATGCTGATATTTGGCGTGCTGTTAGTCCTGGCTGGCGGCTAGCCTGGCATGAACTGATCACCGATAGCGAAATATCAGTACGGCCATTTCCATTCACGCACCGACGGCATATCTTCGCCGTGTTCCACGATGTACTGCTTGTGTTCAATGAGTTTGTCACGCACGTATTGCTTAAGATAAGCCGCCTTGTATCCCAATTTAGGCACCCGATCAATGACATCTCCCACCAGATGAAATCGGTCGATATCATTGCGCACCGCCATATCAAAAGGCGTGGTCGTAGTGCCTTCCTCTTTATAACCGCGGACGTGCAGGTTCTTGTGATTATTGCGGCGATAGCTGAGGCGGTGGATTAAAAATGGATAACCATGAAAGGCCAGAATGATCGGCTTATCGGTGGTGAACAGGCTGTCAAACTCTTTTTCCGTCAAACCGTGAGGATGTTCTTCTTTGGGCTGCAGGGTCATCAAGTCGACGATATTGATGACCCGGATTCGAAGCTCCGGCATATGCTGGCGCAGTAGATCCACTGCCGCCAGGGTTTCCAGCGTAGGTACGTCGCCGGCACAAGCCATAACGACGTCCGGCTCACTTTCCCGGTCATTGCTGGCCCACTCCCAGATACCGATCCCGGCACTGCAATGCTTGATGGCGGAATCCATATCCAGCCACTGCAACTGTGGTTGTTTGCCGGCAATGATGACGTTGATGAAGTCACGGCTGCGCAGGCATTTGTCCGTAATATATAGCAGGGTATTGGTATCCGGCGCCAGGTAAACACGAATAATGTCGGCTTTTTTATTGACAACATGGTCAATGAAGCCGGGATCCTGGTGCGAAAAGCCATTGTGATCCTGACGCCATACGTGGGAGGTGAGCAGATAATTGAGTGACGCTACCGGCCGCCGCCAGGGGATTTCCTTGCTGACCTTGATCCATTTTGCATGTTGGTTAAACATGGAGTCGATGATGTGAATGAAAGCCTCATAGCAGGAAAACAACCCGTGGCGTCCCGTTAATAAATAACCTTCCAACCAACCCTGGCAGGTATGTTCCGAGAGTATTTCCATGACTCGCCCATCCGGTGCCAGGTGGTCATCCTCCGGTAGGGTTTCGGCCACCCAGCGCCGGTTGGTCACTTCGAATAATGCGGTTAGCCGGTTGGAAGCCGTTTCGTCGGGACCCACGACACGGAAGTTTTTGCTGTCCAGATTCTGCTTCATAACGTCCCGCAGAAACTGTCCCATTACGCGCGTAGCTTCACCAAACGTTTTGCCGGGTTTACTGACCTTTGCCGCATAATCACGAAAGTCCGGTAGTTTCAGGTTTCTTAGTAATTCACCGCCATTGGCGTGGGGGTTGGATCCCATGCGATATCGACCTTTGGGTGCAAGGTTACGAAGTTCTTCCTTGAGCGTGCCATTGTCATCAAACAACTCTTGCGGATGATAACTTTGCATCCATTCTTCCAGTAATTTTAGATGCTTGGTGTTTTCCCGCACCTCGGAGAAGGGCACCTGGTGCGAACGCCAGTAGCCTTCGGTCTTTTTACCATCTACTTCTTTAGGGCCGGTCCAACCCTTGGGGCTGCGCAATATGATCATGGGCCATTGTGGCCGATTTGGGGTACCGCCACTTCTGGCTTTGTCTTGAATCGCCTTGATTTCTTCAATCACGGTATCAAATGTCGCCGCCATCTTCTGATGCATTTCCACCGGCTCCGAGCCCTCGACGAAATAGGGCTTGTAGCCATAACCGGTGAACAACTGTTTGAGTTCGTCATCGGCAATACGCCCCAATACCGTGGGATTGGCAATTTTGTACCCATTAAGGTGCAAAATCGGTAACACCGCGCCATCTTCCACCGGATTAAGAAACTTGTTGGAATGCCAGGCGGTGGCCAGCGGCCCCGTTTCCGCCTCGCCGTCGCCTACGACGCAACAGGCAATAAGATCAGGATTATCAAACACCGCGCCGTAGGCGTGCGATATGGAATACCCCAATTCGCCCCCTTCGTGAATAGATCCCGGCGTTTCCGCAGTGACATGGCTGCCAATACCATAGGGAAATGAAAATTGCCGGAACAGCTTTTTCATTCCTTCCGTATCCATACCAATATTAGGATAAAATTCACTGTAACTGCCTTCAAGCCAGGTATTAGCTACCAGGCCCGGTCCGCCGTGACCGGGACCGGTTACGTAAATCATATTCAGGTCATATTGTTTGATAATGCGATTACAATGAACGTAAATAAAGTTTAATCCAGGCGTCGTGCCCCAATGACCGAGAAGCCGTGGCTTGATATGTTCTTTTTTCAACGGCTCACGCAGCAAAGGATTATCAAGTAAATAGATCTGACCAACCGACAGGTAATTCGCGGCACGCCAGTAGGCGTCAATATTGCGAAGCTGTTCTGCCGCTAGCGGTTCGGTCTCCAAAGTGGCTATGTCATTCATAAGCAGGTCTCCTAGCCTTGTAAACTTATTTTTTGTATCAAACATCAACTGAATATACTTGGATCCGTCACTGAGTGTTCATCAACTCAATCTGGTAAATCTGCCTTTCAGTCTATATGCAGCTACTGATCGCCTCTATAAGAGGCTGGCCGGTTGAATATCTTCGACGGTGTTAAAATTTCAAGAATAAAATCCGGCAACAATGTTTTTGCCAGTTTCCACAACGCATGCTCGTGTTCCTACAAGGCAACAATCTGTCATCATCCGCATCGATGTACTGGCCCGTATGAAAAGATTGGCTGTCAATTAACTGGTTGGTATATTAACACCAACCGCAACAGATAATATTTGCGATTAATCAATATGATTGCAGTATGGATTGCATTATAGGGCAGGGACTGTGGGCACTTTCAGCGGGTAGTTGCGCTAACCATTTGTGAATCAATACATGTAGCCAGGCGCCGGGAAAACCGCCATATTCAAAAATCCTGTACACTCAAGCCACTGGAGGTAAAAATAAAACAAAATTATTGGGCGGTTGTCGCAATATGTACGATCTATATTAATAATTGTGACCAAACTTGACCAAGGTCATTGACAATCAGCCAGCTTGTTTAACATCGAATTGCAGCGATTAATTCGTCTTTGACCATCGATCTTCCAGATTCGACAGGTTATCTCGGCGCGTTATAATGATCACTTCATCATTTACTTTAAGCGATGTATCATCTTCCGGGATCAAGAGTTCGTCACTTCGATAAATACAGATTACGCGACTGTCTCCGGGAAGCTTAAGTTCACTGATTGGCACGGCATCTTCATCCTTTGCAACAAAGGAAAATGTGCGCGCCTCGGAACGAATCATCGTGGACAATTCCAATGGATCGCGCCCTTCAACCAGATCCGCCAGGTAGCGCCCGATGGTACGCGCGGGAATGATGGTATCCACGAGCCCCAGTTCGATGCAGATATGCTCAAATTCCGGATCTTCAATTCCGGTAACGACTCGCGCGAAGCCTAGCGAGCGTCCCACCAGGCTAGCGATAATGTTGGTTTCATCATTGCCGGTGATGCAAAACAACACATCAGTTTGCTTGGGATCAGTTTCCTTCAGATTGGCCGGTTTGCTGCCATCGCCATGCAAAATACCGCAGTCCATACTCTCTGACAGCATTTGTACTTTTTCTTTGTCTTTTTCAATAATGACGACTTCGTGCCCGCGCTTCAGGAGAATCTTTGCAGTCATTAATCCCAATGTTGATGATCCGATTATCACAGCACGCATTATGTTTTCATCCTTTTGCCAAACCAGGTCGATGGGTACAATACTACCAATAGCGCAACGATTTCCAGCCTGCCTAACAGCATATCAATACAAAGTACCATTTTCAAAACCGGGTGCAATTCCGTGTGAGTGACACCGGTGCTGAGCCCTACGGTACAGGTTGCGGATACCACTTCGAACAATGAATCCAAAGCGGGATATCCAAACACAAGAAATATCAGCCATGATAATACAATGACTATCAGAAATAACACTATGAGTATCAACGCTCTCTGCGCATCGTCGGCGTCCAGTGTTTTGTCGCCGAGTCGAGGTTCGTTGACCGCATGGCTGGGCATCGCGGTTCGTTGCAGAGTTACTTGGATCAAACGTAGTAATATCAATAAACGCAACAGTTTGATGCCACCGGTCGTAGAACCCACTCCACCGCCCACGAACATCGATGCCATTAACACAGCTTTGGCGGCGCTATCCAGGCTGTCGATATTCAGGCTGCTGAAACCCGCTCCCGTTTGTGCGGAAAATCCAACCAGCAGGGCATGACCTGCCGCGTCAGCAAAGCCCCATTGGTGGGTTCGATAAATTAGCCAGGTTAGTATTACGGTACTGACCAGTCCCAGAATCAGCAGTGCGCGTATCTCTATGTCACTAAAAGTGTCCCGCCAGTTTCCGCGCACAGCACGATGGTATGCCGGCAGCGGAATCGCGCCCAAGACCGCTAGACCAATAACAGCATAAGCAACATGTGCAGTTTGAAAGCCGGCAAGGCTGTTATTATAGATTGAAAATCCACCTGTCGACACCGATGTTAAGAGATGAGTCAACGCAACAAAACCATCCCCAGTCAATGCAAAGAGTACGACAAAGCCCAATAGACTAATCGTAAAGTAAACCCCCAACATTGTGCGGGCATGTGTACGCGCGGTCGTTGCCAGGTTATTGCTACCGGAGGATTCCGTTAACCGCCGCGAGGCGAATTGGTGTTTCGTCAGCAGGGCGATGGATAACACGACAATTCCCAGGCCGCCGTACCATTGCATCCACGCGCGGGCAAATAGAAATGATGGTGGTTTAGTTTCGATGTCGCTAATGGTGGTTAAACCGGTTGTGGTAATGCCGGATACCGCTTCGAAAAAAGTGTCTAATAGCGAAAGCCCGCCGACATGCATTGGGTACAACATGAAAAGGGGGGATGTGACAAAAGCCAGTGCAACAATTACTAATGCTTCATTTACCTGAATGTGTTCCGGTGGCTGATAACGCAGCGTGGGTATACCCAGTAA
>JASFOJ010000145.1:0-12390 GCA_050116575.1 Gammaproteobacteria bacterium
TGCCGGATCAGTTGCGCGACGCCTTCCGTGGTTTTCAGTGCCACGTTTCCCACAAAGCCGTCGCAGACAACGACATCGGCAGTCCCTTTGTAAATATCGTCGCCTTCAACATAGCCGATATAGTTAAGGTCACTGTGTCCCAGCATGCGCGCCGCTTCTTTGACCCGTTCATTGCCCTTGATTTCTTCCTGGCCGATATTGAGCAACCCAACGCTGGGCGCTTCGATGTTTTCCACGGCTTTGACCAATACTGAGCCCATGACCGCGAACTCAAACAGGTTATCGGCACTGGTATCAACGTTTGCCCCCATATCAAGCACGTGAGTATGCCCCTTGATCGTTGGCAGCGTCACCATGATTGCCGGGCGGTCAACACCGCTGATCATCTTCAGCACAAATCGAGCGGTGGCCATCAATGCGCCGGTGTTACCGGCACTGACACAGGCGTTAGCCGTGCCGTCTTTAACCAGGTTAATGGCCACACGCATGGATGAATCTTTTTTGTTGCGCAACGCATGGGATGGTAAATCGTCCATTTCCACCTGCTGTGAGGCGTGCTGAATTACAAGACGGCTGTTGCTGGCCTCGCCTTGTTCGTTGAGATGTTGCCTGATTGCGCCTTCGTCCCCTACCAGTACAATGTTCAGTTCGGGATCTTCCTGCACCGCGGTCAAGGCAGCGGGCACCGTGACCGAAGGACCATGGTCACCGCCCATCGCATCCAGGGCAATTGTTGTTGGTTTAGTCATATTATGGATTTCGTTGAATTTGCGCTATTGGCAAAAACGATATGGGATTAGAGACAGCTCTATCTGTTTTCGTGCTGCCAATGGGTGTGGCCGGCATCTGTCGTTATAGTCGTTGTATGAGTCAGCACCGGCAACAACATTACTATTGTACCGGCGCGGGATACTCAAAAATGACGTTAACGTATTAGTCTTCATCCTTGGAAACAATGACCTGGCGTCCACGGTAATAACCGTCGGGGCTGATGTGATGCCGCCGGTGGGTTTCCCCGGTGGTGGGCTCAATGGACAAGGCCGGTTTTTTTAAACCATCATGCGCGCGCCGCATACCACGGCGGGATGGTGACTTTTTGTTTTGCTGAACTGCCATGACGATTCCTCGCTCTCTTAGGGGTTCCGTGCCAATGGGTTACATTGGATGGTGGAACCCGCATTACTAAAACTAACAACTATAATTATTGACAACTATTTATGATCTACAAACTGCCAATAAAACCATGTGCGACGTTTGAAGAATAAACGACACTAATAAACTACCAATCGATATATTAATACCAGCTCCGCCATTTTGCGGCTCACCGGTTTTTTTTGCGCAGTTGCTCCAAAATGGCAAACGGATTATCCCGTTTGTTTTCGCCGACGTCGTCGGTCTGCGGTTGTGCCGCCGGGGTTTCGGTGGGCTTTACCGCGCACTGCGCCGGTTCATGCATTGGCACCGCGGGTAACGCCAAAATCAGTTCGTCTTCCACCAGATCCGTCATCGAAGCCCATTGGTCTTCCACCATCAACGGTTCATACTGCGACGCCAGTTCTTCGGCCTGGCGTTCGGTGGCCACAATGCCCAATGACACGACGGCATCAACGGGTATCGCCATGATTTCCATGCACCGCTGGCAAATCATGTTTACCTGTCCCTGAATGTGTCCTGCCACATTGGCCTGCCCGGACTCGTCTACCGCAAATTCCAGCTCCACATTTACCATTCCCGCGTCATCGGCCAATAAGGAGACCAATCGCTTCATTTTTGTGATGGGTAGTTGACCTTTATATATCCGGCCTTGCTCGGCCAGGCGAAAAGGTTCAATCTGCTCAGGGAGCCGCTGTGACATAAACGCGCAATAGTATAAGCAATTGCCGGCGATGTCAAAATCATATTGGAGAATTGCTTATAAGCCAGAGACTTACGTGAAAATGGTCTAATATTAATGGCTTGACAGGGGCAATGACATGCCGTAATAGTCCCTGAACAAGTGTAACCAACTGCGATCGGATTAACTATTGATAAATAAAGTACTCATCGCCAATCGCGGCGAAATCGCCGTGCGAATCGCGCGGGCCTGCGCCGAAATGGATATTCAATCGGTAGCGGTTTATACCGATGCCGACCGTTATTCCCTGCATATCAAAAAAGCGGACCATGCCTTCAGCCTGGGACCGGATTCGGTGTCCGGTTATCTAAACGCCCACCGTATCGTCAATCTCGCCGTCGCCACCCATTGCGATGCGTTACACCCAGGATATGGTTTTCTGTCGGAAAATCCGGAACTTGCCGAAATCTGTGAACGCCGCGGCATCCGCTTTATCGGTCCCAATGCCTCGGTTATTAACCGTATGGGTAACAAAATCGAGGCCCGCAATGCCATGAAAGCGGCAGGTGTGCCGGTGGTGCCGGGCAGCGATGGGAACGTTGAAACCGCCGAGCAAGCCCTGGAGATCGCCAACGAAATCGGCTATCCGGTGATGTTAAAGGCCACTGCGGGGGGTGGCGGCCGGGGCATCCGCCGTTGCGAAAACGCCAAAGATCTGCCCAATTTGTTCGAACGGGTGCGCTCCGAAGCCAGCAAGGCCTTCGGCAGCACAAAAATTTTTATCGAAAAGTGCGTTGATCACCCCCGGCACATCGAGGTGCAGATACTGGCCGACCAACACGGCAACACCGTGCAATTATTTGAGCGGGACTGTTCCATCCAGCGCCGGCATCAGAAGCTGGTGGAAATCGCACCCTCCCCGCAACTGACCGAAGCCCAGCGGGAAATGGTGGGTAAATTTGCTATCAAAGCTGCCCAGGCGGTGGGCTATACCAATGCCGGCACAGTGGAATTTTTAATGGATGAACAGGAAAACTTCTTTTTCATGGAGATGAACACCCGCCTGCAGGTGGAACATACCGTAACCGAACAAATTACCGGCATCGATATCGTGCAGGAACAGATTCGCATTGCCGCCGGTGAACCATTGAGCTTCACCCAGGACGAGGTCCAGCGCCGGGGCTTCGCCATGCAATTTCGCATCAATGCCGAGGACCCTAAAAACGACTTTCTTCCCAGTTTCGGCCGGGTAACCCGTTATTTCGCGCCGGGCGGTCCCGGCGTGCGAACGGATGCGGCAATTTATACCGGCTACGAAATTCCGCCCTACTATGATTCCATGTGCGCCAAGCTCACGGTATGGGCGCTGGATTGGGAAAGGCTGCTGCGCCGGTCAAGGCGTGCGTTAATGGATATCGGTGTCTTCGGCGTTAAAACCACCATCCCTTATTACCTGGAAATACTTGAATCCGACGAATTCCGTTCCGGCAAATTCAATACCGGGTTTGTGGAAGCGCACCCGGAACTCACACAATATTCGGTGCGGCCGTCGTCGCGGGACATTGCCGCGGCTATCGGCGCCGCCATCGCCGCCCATATGGGGAACTAATGAGGTACCCGGGCACTAATCATCAACAGACGCACGCACTAACGAAGACAATCATCGAGTAAACATTCCAATGGCGAAACGCAAGACAACATCCGGCAACAAATCCAACAACGATAATCATTCATCCCGTGTATACATTACCGATACCGTATTGCGCGATGCCCATCAATCGTTGCTGGCCACGCGCATGCGTACCGAGGACATGTTACCCATCTGTGAAAAACTGGACGCCATCGGCTACTGGTCACTGGAAGTCTGGGGCGGCGCCACGTTCGACGCGTGTGTGCGGTTTTTGAAAGAAGACCCCTGGGAACGATTGCGAAAACTGCGCGAGGCCTTACCCAATACGCGGTTGCAAATGTTGCTGCGGGGACAAAACCTGGTGGGCTACCGCCACTACTCCGATGACGTGGTACGGGAATTTATTAAACTCGCGGCCCTGAACGGTATTGACGTGTTCCGTATCTTCGACGCACTGAACGATACCCGCAATATGCGGGTGTCCATTGAAACGGTCAAAGCCCATAATAAACATGCGCAGGCCGCCATTTGCTACACCACCAGTCCGGTCCATACCCTGGAACAGTTCGTGGCCCAGGCCAGGGAACTGGAAAAAATGGGCGCCGACAGCATCTGCATCAAAGATATGGCGGGCCTGTTAACTCCCAAAGCCAGCGGCGACCTGGTGGCAGCCCTGGTCAGCGAACTGAAAGTCCCGGTCCAGGTGCATTCCCACGCCACCGCCGGCCTGTCCGCCATGTGCCAGTTCAAGGCGATTGAAAACGGCTGCCGCCATATCGATACCGCCATTTCCACCCTGTCCGGCGGCACCAGTCACCCGCCGACCGAAAGCATGGTAGCCGCCCTGAAGGGTACCGAATACGATACCGGGCTGGATTTACCCGCCCTGCAGGAAATCGGTTTTTATTTCAATGAAGTGCGAAAAAAGTATCATCAGTTCGAAAGTGAATTCACCGGTATCGATACCCGGGTACAGGTGAACCAGGTGCCCGGCGGCATGATTTCCAATCTGTCGAACCAGTTGCGTGAACAAGGGGCTCTGACCCGCATGAACCAGGTGCTCGATGAAATCCCCCGGGTACGTAAAGACCTGGGCTACCCGCCGCTGGTGACACCCACCTCGCAGATCGTGGGCACACAAGCCGTGTTCAACGTGATCACCGAGGAGCGTTACAAGACCATCACCAACGAGGTCAAACTCTACCTGCAGGGCCGCTATGGCAAACCACCGGGTCCGGTTAACGAAGAACTGCGCCAACACGCCATTGGTAACGAGGACGTTATCGAAACCCGGCCGGCGGACCTGTTAAAACCGGAAATGGACCGGTTGCGCGAGGAAATCAAATCCCTGGCCAAATCCGATGAAGACGTCCTGATCTACGCCATGTTCCCGGAAATCGGCAAGGAATTCCTGCAACAGCGCAAGGATGGCACCCTGGAGCCGGAGCCTTTACTGCCGGTACATACCGAAAATGAGCCCCAATACTGCGTCGCGGCGACGGAATTCAACGTGACGCTGCACGGGGAAACCTACCATATCAAGGTCAGCGGCACCGGCCATAAGCACCAGGACAAACGGGCCTTTTACATCAACGTGGATGGAACACCTGAAGAAATTATGGTGCAAACGCTGGACGAAATGGTCAGCGTCAGTGACGCCGCCGAGGCGGCCACCGCATTGTCCAAGTCTTCTACTGGCAGCAGCCGCCCCAAGGCCACCAAGCCCGGTCACGTCACCACCACCATGCCCGGTTCCATTGTGGATGTACTGGTCAGTGAAGGCGACACCGTCAAAGCCGGCGATCCGCTCCTGGTCACCGAAGCCATGAAAATGGAAACTGAGATTCAGGCGCCCATTGACGGTACGGTGAATAAAATTCACGTCGCCAAAGGCGACTCAGTAAACCCGGATGAAATATTGATCGAAATTGAATAGACGACACGGCCGGGACGGTGACGAAAGATTTAATTCCTCGACCAACTGACGTCGACTTTACGTTTTACTGGCAGCTGCGCTAACAAAATGAGATCTGCAGCAGATTAAGGACCGCCCACATCACCAGTTTTCATACCTTTCCTCTCACTGGTGTGCGCACTAAGTTTTTCCGGCAACAATTAATTAATACTCTTATATAACCGATAGTTACCTTCCTTTTATGAGAAAATGTGTTAACATTCATCCAACCGCGACAGGTTACAACCGTTTCCCGGAAAAAGCACTAGCGTTATTAGCCACATAGATTGCAAATATTAAAAATATTTTACCTCAGATACTGGAAATATCTTATACGAATATGGTATTTGTAGTACGTATCTTAATGGATGCACGCAGCGAACCATTCTCTACTCTGCATGTTGTTGCCTTGTGGTCGCATCTAGTCGTAAACAAACAATGAGTTATGGAGCAAACATGAACTGGATCAGCGTTGATGACGGGTTACCGGAAACAGCTGACGACGTGCTGGCGTATTCACCCGATGATGGCTGTTATCGGGCATGGTGTGACAATAATATCTGGTTTTCCCATGAAAGCGTGAGCAGCAATAAACCCACCCACTGGATGAAAATGCCTCCCGTTCCCAGCCAACAGGTACCCAATCCCAGCGGTTGTTTTGGAATGACGGATAAACTAGTTTCCAGCGAAACTCGTCCCTATTCCGTTTGGAGCGAAACCATCGACACGGCCAAAGATATTAAACACGCCTGGGAAATCCGGTTCGGCGGACCGTACAAGATTTTAAAAGCCAATCATGGCTACGAAGTAAAGTATATGGGCAACTGGAAAAACGATCCCAACATTACAAGAAGCAATTCGTAATATCCGGCAATACGCTTTAGACAAATACGTAGCATACATTCATTACACGACTCAAACACGCCAGCCCAGTCTCGATAATTCGCCCTGTTATTCGCGGAAACAGGGCTTTCGCCGTCTCGCCATCCTGGCCTTTCAAGGCGTATATTCATCAAAGTGTATATTGACGCTGTTAGTGACAACAGCGAACCCCTTATTGCATATTGCATAAATTAACGCGGTAAGGCACAGTTTGACCGATATTTAATCCGCAACCCCAGGTGAAATCCGGAAACTCTCTAATGAATTCAACTACGCACGAGATATACAGGTTAAAATCCAATATGCTTTGTGGATTTTTTGCAATAACAGGGTAAATCTGGCCGCAATGACCCAGATACACGCCCCTGTTCCCATTGTTGGATTTGCCGCTTATAGCGGCACCGGCAAAACCACATTATTGACCGCGCTAATCCCGTTGTTAACGAAGCGCGGTTACCGCATTGGCATGATCAAGCATGCCCATCATTCCTTCGATATTGACCAATCCGGCAAGGATAGTTACAAACTGCGCAAGGCTGGCACCCAGCAAATGCTTATTGCGTCGCGTAACCGGTGGGCACTGATGGTCGAAAACGACATGGCACAACCCGAACCCGGACTGCAACAAATGGTCAATCATCTGGACAGTTCCACGCTGGACTGCATTCTGGTTGAAGGTTTCAAACATGAGACCTTTCCCAAAATCGAGCTGCATCGCGTCGCACTGGGCCGAGACCCGTTATTTCTCCATGATCGCAACATCGTTGCCATAGCCTGCGATCAGCCGCTGCAAACGGAACACACCATACCACGACTGGATATTAACAAGCCGCAAGCCATCGCGGATTTTATTATTGACACTATCATTCAACCATTTCCAACCACCGACAACTGGAAAGCATGAGCATAAACAATAACACCTCAGCGCCGGAAACCTGCATGGACGACTTCGATCCGAACTCGTTGACTCTTGATAAAGCCTGGCAACGTATCGATCAAAACCTTTCCGTTCTAAAGGAAACCCAATCATTAACCATCCGTGAGGGCCTGGATCATGTGCTGGCCCAGGATGTTACTTCCCCCATCGACGTTCCTTCCTACACCAACTCGGCCATGGATGGATACGCCATTCGCGCCGCCGATTTGGCCGCCAACAACGACAAGCGATTTAAAGTCGTCGCAACGATTATGGCTGGCGCTCCGGTGGACCGTGAACTTCAGAGCGATGAATGTATGCGCATTATGACCGGCGCGAAAATGCCACCGGGCGCGGACACCGTCGTCATGCAGGAACACGTAACCCGTCACGACGACACCATTGTCATTGGCCGCGACGTTCAACCCGGTCAGAACGTGCGCCAGGCCGGTGAAGATATCCAGCGGGGCGGGACCGTCCTGCAACGCGGCCGGCGTTTGACCTCTGCCGATATCGGCCTGCTCGCTTCCCTGGGCATTGCGCAAGTCGTTACATACCGGCCGGTACGGGTTGCGTTCTTCTCAACCGGCGACGAACTGGTTTCACTGGGCGAGGAATTAAAAGAAGGTCAAATTTACGATAGCAACCGCTACACACTGTTCGCCATGTTGCAGCGTTTTGGCGCCACCCTCATCGATATGGGGGTTATCCGCGATGATCCCCAAAGTATCGAGGAGGCGTTCCGAACCGCCGCGCAACAGGCGGATGTGCTGATTACCACGGGCGGCGTATCCGTTGGCGATGCCGACTATGTCAAGGACACCCTGGAAAAACTGGGACAGATTGATTTCTGGAAAATTGCCATGAAACCGGGCCGGCCACTGGCGTTTGGCACACTGCAGGAAAACAGTTGCGTGTTTTTCGGATTACCCGGCAACCCGGTATCCACCATGGTGACCTATTACCTGTTGGTATTGCCCGCGTTGCGCAAAATGCAAGGGGAAACAACGGTTCCCGTTACCAAGCTTCAGGCGACCTGTATTACGCCGTTGCGTAAACTCGCCGGGCGAGTTGAGTATCAACGGGGATTCATGGAACAAAGCCAGGACGGTGAACTCACAGTGCGTTCCGTCGGTGGTCAGGGCTCGCATATCCTCAGCTCCATGAGCAAAGCCAACTGTTTTATTGTTCTGCCGCTAGAATGCGCAAATGTGGAACCCAATACCACCGTTACTGTACTGCCCTTCGCGGGGCTGATATAAGCTGCTGCTTATTAGAGGTTCAACACGGCCACATTTTGCTGCGGTACCGGTAGTCGTACGTAAATCGTGGTTCCCTTACCTTCCTCGGATTCAAAATCGATACTGCCTTTATGCCGTTCAATAATGGACTTGGCAACGCAAAGGCCCAGCCCGGTGCTTTCGGGATGATGGGACTTGAAATACTTGGTGCGGGCGTAAAGATCAAACAAAGTCGGCTGCATATCAACGGGTATCCCTTCACCGTTGTCCCGCACCATGATCACCAGGGAATGATCAATCAACTCTGCGATGATCTGTATTTTCGCGCCCATGGGGGAATGTTTGGCGGCGTTGGACATTAATATGCTAAACAACTGAATCAGACGCTGCTTATCGGCGATTAAAACAATGTCCCTGGTTTTAATATCCAGCTCAAAAGTCACGCCATAATTTTTCTCAACAGCCCGGTTCGCCATTAAAACCGTATCCAACAATTTTCGACATTCCAGAAACTCCATATTGAACACGGTCTTGCCCGTGGCAATGTACTCGATATCCAGAATATCGTTGATGAGCAGCAGCAAACGGTCGGTGTTTTGATACGCCGCATCCAGTAAAAACTTTTCCTTTTCGCTGATAAACTTGGAAACTTCGCCGGTCAAAATGCCGATTGAACCGCGAATGGAGGCAAGCGGTGAACGAATCTCTTCACTGACAGAAGTAATAAATTCGTCCTTCATTTTGATTTTTCGGCTCATTTCCGTGACATCCTGGATCACGCCCACTACTTGCGTCACATCACCCTCATCCGATACGGCGGGATTACCCTGAATCTGTGCATAACGCGAATTTTCGGAGTCATCTGAAAGCCGCGCTTCGATGACAAACGGCTCCTTGTTGTCAATGCAGCGTTCGATTGCCAGCATCAGTAACTGCCGGTCTTCTTCAATAATCGGTTCAACGAAGCGTCCCATATCCAGCCAACCCTGTTGCTCCTGCATCCCCAGGATATGAAACACTTCCTGAGAAGCGGTGATACGGTTCGAGTCGGCGTGCCATTCCCAGGTACCGGCGTGTACCATACGTTGCACGTTAAACAACATATCGTCGATACGGCCGAGCACGTTACTGGATTGCTGCAAGTGCGACAGATCAATGACTGTCATGGTAAACATCTGGGCGTCACCCAGCTTGAACTCGCCCACGGTTAACTCAACGGCAAAGGTTCTGCCATCCTTGCGTTTACCCACTGCATCATGATAATGCGCCGTATTTACCGCGATATATCTGCTCTGAAAATCGGCATCAAACAGACCAGGCAGTATTTGATTAATATGCTGATTAATCATTTCCTCGTTCAAATAACCGAACATGCTTTCCGTCGCGCAATTCACCGTCTCAATAAACCCACCTTTATTGATCGTAATAACACTGTCGGAGACAGTAGACAAAATACGCCGCATCAGCGCTTCCTTTTGTTCCAGTTGACGCCGTTCTTCTTCAAAGCGCTTTTTGCGTCTGTTGGCAACAACAACATGGCCGATAGATGTCAGTAACGGACTCAAAAACTCAATCAGACTCTGATCGTATCCCCCACGCCGGTTGGCCACGCCAATGACGGCGACAATAGAATCCTCATAAAACACCGGCAACGCGAGAAAGGAAAATATTGGCGGGTGGCCCGGTGGCAAACCGCCGCTGCGCGGATCACGGGCGGCATCATTGGCTATGGTGGGTTTATTTGTTTGCAATACGGCGCCAAACAGGTTATGTGTATTATGAAACTCCATGTTGGGAGGTGAATACTGCTCCATAAACGTCTGCAGCGACACGTTCTGGCTGAGCTTGGAAAAATTGACAATTCTGACATACGGTTTTCCACTCTTACCGGTCTTCACGTCACCCATAAAACCGTATTCACTGCCGGTAAGGTTCACCACCCTTTTCAATATTCTGTCATTTAACTCCTGTACGTTACAATTCTCAATATATTTGGTTTGAATCTCCCTGATCGTATCGGTTAAGAGGTGGATGCGTTTGTCCTCCATACCTTTGCGATACATTTTTTCCGAGGTTTTATTCAGGGTTTGCACCAGTTGTTCCACCTCCCTGGAACTGCTTTGCACGGGCAGATGATTACCCTGCGCCATATCCAGCCATTCGGAAAAATCCGCCGCCCTGCGCAGGGACTGCATAGGTTCACGCAGGATACGTTGCAAGGCAACCAGACACACAATAATGGAAAATATCAAAGCCGTTATCGTTGTTTTTACAAAGTTCAATGTCAGGCCTTCCAACGGCCGCGTGTCCTGCTCTATATAAACCCAGCCCGCCGGCCGGTCGGTTTTAATCTGCTGCCACAATTGTAACGATGTATCATCGGCGCGTATGAATTGTCCCGACTTAACAGGCGCAATATGTTTTTCCAGTTGACGGAATGTTGTTATGCGTCCGTTGTCTTTTCTTCGCAAGGCGATCAATGTATCGAACGCGACATTCTGAATACTTATGTCATAAATACCATCCATCATCATAAAGGAACTGATAATTTCCTCCAGTTCCTCAAGGTTCCCGGATTCCAGGTATGGGGCGCTGACACGCGCAATTTGCCGGGCGTACTCCTGGTACTGCGTGATATTGGACTGTATTTGATAGGAGGACTTTTCAATCAACGCGTACCACGATAACCCGATGACGGTGACGAACAGTACCACGATGTTGGTAAACGCGATTTTGTTGATGATACGGCGGGGCCACAACTTCTTAACGTGCAATGATATAAACTCAAGGAAGGATTCAACACGCATTGTCAATATCTGTACTACTTGCCGTTAGCTGTTTGTCTGGTTTATATCGCCGCGATGCCCGCCGGGTGCATGCACTATGATCCCGATTGTAGTTTTGTGAGTCCACGTTCTTCGCGCAGTAACACGCGCATGCAACTCGAATCTGCAATACGGATATCGTTAGATTGATACAGGATATGTCGGCAAATTAGCCAGATTCTTGAACAGGGAAAGCTGTAAGTATGCGTTAATACTCAAAAATTTTGCAGCGCTAAGGGCTCGATATCCAAGGAAAATTTTACTAACGGTTTCAGGGGCCACCGCGGCAACGGCGGACACTACCCAAGGCGAACAAATCGACGATCGGAATATATTTTGATGTACAAATCCCCTGCAATATAGTAAATTTTGTCGCTAACCTGACCGAGCACAGATAGAACAATTATAATCAGATCAACACCTTGGTTTTGTCGCCGTTTAAAATTGTCGATTTTAGTTAGTTTTGACTTAAAGCAGTCAACTATAGCAACCGGTGGATTAAAATCGTCAGTTATCATCGTTTCGCCGTCGGATGATTAACGGGGATGATGAGGTTATCGGGTATGATTGAGTGAGCTACCGTATACCCCGGTATGAAATGGCAGCAGTTGAACTGCCTGGGGATTTGCATCGCATTTGGATTGCCACTGTATTCAATGCACAACTGGCTGATAGCGCTGAATGTAACGTCGAGTTATGGCAGCCATAACCCGATAACCAACTTTAAGTCGCTGACAGCAATTTAAGTTACCAACATCATTAGAATTAGAGCGGCGGTTATCGCCCGCTTGCTAAACAATCCCGGAGTTCTGCTTATGAAAAACGAGCGCCGAACCGGCCTGGAAAATCGACGCACGGGCAACGAGCGTCGGATTTATCATAAGAATTTTGGCTTTCCGTTCATCGACAGTCATGGACAACTGGTAACTGAAGAGCGGCGGCTAAAAGGTGAACGACGCCGGGCATCAAGTTCCCGTCAACTCGATGATGAGGAACAGTGTCCCTCCGCGAAACTCACCCAGAAAACAGCGTCAGCGTGATCGACTACTATTTTCCCCTTATATTCTTTAATCACCTTTTGTTTTTGATCCGTCCCTTGCCTTTATTT
>JASFOJ010000146.1:0-12180 GCA_050116575.1 Gammaproteobacteria bacterium
CCGATATGCAGCCCTGATAGAATTGGGTAAACAGCCTTGAGCGATGTATATAAACAGCCTTGAGCGATGTATATAAACAGCCTTGAGCGGTATAACAACCTTGAGCGTTATTAATAAACAGTGTTGATCGGTGTGGAAAGTCAGTGATGAGCAATTGGTTATTGTTGGTATTAATGTTTTTCGCCGGTGCGCTACTCGCCGCCGTATATCTGGGCGGGCTGTGGTTAACCGTGAATCGAATCCATCAGCGGCGGCATCCCGCGCTTTGGTTGCTGTCCGGATTTCTGGTGCGCCTGTTAATGGTCTTTGCGGTATTTTATTTCATCATAAAAGAACATCAATGGCCGCATTTGTTAGCGGCACTGGCCGGGTTCGTCATTGTGCGGGCTTTGACGATTCGCCGCGTACGCGAAAAAACCCCCAAGCTCGACACCGACGGGGAGACGCCGTTATGAACATCAGTCCCGACAGTGTTATCTATTGGCGATGGGGCGTATTTTCGCTGAACGCCACCATTGGTTTTACCTGGTTGATTATGGCGTTGGTAACGCTGATTTCCTGGTTGGTAACACGGCGCCTTTCGACCGGCGTCGATATTTCGCGATGGCAAAATCTCCTTGAAGTATTGGTTACAGGTATACGGGACCAGATCCGTAATGTTAGTCATCAGAATCCGGGGCGCTATCTACCCTTTGTGGGTACGTTATTCCTGTTTATCGCGACAGCAAACCTGCTGGATATTGTACCCGGTTATCTCGCACCAACGGCTTCATTGTCCACTACCACGGCGCTGGCGATTTGCGTGTTCATTGCAGTACCCCTTTACGGCATTACCTACGAAGGGCCATTGAACTATCTCCGGCATTATGTCAAGCCTACGGTGCTTATGCTGCCGTTTAACATTGTTGGCGAAATATCACGTACCATCGCTCTGGCTGTACGCTTGTATGGCAATATTATGAGTGGCACCGTTATTGTGGCGATTTTACTAAGCTTGACACCGTATATCTTTCCCATCGTGATGCAATTGTTAGGATTGCTCACTGGGATGATCCAGGCCTATATCTTTGCCGTACTGGCCATGGTTTATATTGCCTCGGCCACCTCTGCGCATGAACGCACTGACAAAACCGTAACATCGGACCCGGAAAAGGCCGATGGTGATGCGGAATCACATAATCAAGGAGAACAACATGGATAATATATCGCTTATCGGCATGGTGTCGGTGATTACTTCCGGACTGACCATCGCCATCGGCGCTATCGGTCCGGCACTGGGAGAAGGACGTGCCACGGCACAGGCATTGAGTGCCATAGCCCAACAACCGGATGAGGCCAATACGATTACGCGTACCTTGTTTGTGGGTCTGGCTATGATCGAGTCGACGGCAATTTACTGTTTCGTGGTTGCCATGATTCTTATTTTCGCCAACCCGTTCTGGGATTATGTGATCGCGGCATCGGGAGGCTGATCCATGCAGATCGACTGGATCACAGTTTCCGCACAAATCGTTAATTTTCTGATCCTGGTGTGGTTACTGAAACGGTTTTTATACCAGCCTGTCCTGCGCGCCATGGGGCGGCGCGAGGAACACATTGCTGATCGCCTGAATCAGGCAAATGACCGCGAACAGCAGGCACAACAGCAGCGCGAACAATATCAAAACAAGCAAAAAGAACTTGATCAACAGCATGACGAGATACTGGCCAAGGCGAATGAGGAAGCGGATCAGGAAAAGCACCGGTTGCTGGATGAGGCACGTTCCGAAGTCGAAAACAAAAAACACCATTGGCAGCAGCAACTGGCGCAGGAAAAGGAGGAATTTCTCAAATCCCTGCGTGATCAGGCCGGTGACATCATTCAACATATGACACGCAAAGCGCTATCAGATCTGGCCAACGGTACCCTTGAACAACATATGGTGGAATCTTTTATTGATCGGCTTGAATCCCTCGATGATGATACCCGCCGTGCGTTGGCCAACACACAGGAAACAATTCAGGTTAATACCTCCTTTGAGCTGGATTCGGGTATGCGCAGCCAGCTTACCCAGACAATCCATGAAAATATCGGTAATGGCATCGATGTGCAATACGATCAGCTACCGGAACTGGTTTGTGGTATCGAACTCGTCACCGGAGGACAGCAGCTGAGCTGGAATATTAATCATTATCTTGATGATTTGACAGCACGAATTGAGCAGGCATTTGCTGGAGCCAATATTTCACAGGAAACGTAACATGCTGCAGGAACTTCTAAACAATGCCATAACAACCATGCGCGATGCCGTTGACCAGGATACGGGGCAACTTACAGCACAGGAAACGGGAACGGTCGTGCATGTGGGCGGCGGCATTGCGCGTGTCAAAGGTTTACCGGGAATCACATCGGAGGAACTGGTGCAGTTCCCGGATGGTGTTTTGGGTGTCGCCATTAACCTAGAGCCGGATGAAGTCGGTGTTATATTATTGGGCGATAGCGACAAGCTGGCGGCGGGTGCCAAGGTCAGCGCCACGGGTCGGGAAACCGATGCGCCGGTTGGCCAGGGATTACTGGGCCGGGTTATAGATGCTACGGGGCGTGTGCTGGATAATGGCAAGCCGTTGCATATCACGGAACGCCGCCCCATCGAACGCCCTGCTCCGGCCATTATTGATCGTGCGCCGGTGACGATTCCGTTGGAAACCGGCATTAAAACCATCGACGCGCTTATTCCCGTTGGCCGAGGACAACGCGAACTCATCGTTGGTGATCGTCAAACCGGTAAAACATCCGTGGCCGTGGATACCATTATTAACCAACGGGACAAAGGCGTCATTTGCGTTTATTGCGCCGTTGGCCAGCGCGGCACCGCAGTGGCACGCGTGGTGGACACGCTGCGCCAAAACAACGCATTGGACAACACCATTGTCGTGGTGGCCTCCGATGAAGATCCGGCTGGTTTGCGCTTCATTACCCCCTATGCGGCCACCAGCATGGCGGAATATTTTATGGAACAGGGCCAGGACACACTTATTGTATACGATGACCTGACCCGTCATGCCCGCGCTTATCGTGAACTTTCCCTGCTTCTGCGGCGGCCACCGGGGCGGGAAGCGTTTCCTGGGGACATTTTTTATATTCATTCGCGGCTGCTGGAGCGTGCTACTCATTTGCACCAGGAACGCGGCGGTGGTTCGATGACCGCGCTGCCGGTTATCGAAACCCAGGCACAGGATATTTCGTCGTATATTCCCACCAATCTTATTTCCATTACCGATGGCCAGATTTATCTTTCCCCGACGCTGTTTCATAAAGGTGTGCTGCCGGCCATTGATGTGGGCAAGTCCGTTTCCCGCGTTGGCGGCAAAACCCAATACCCCGCCTTTCGCAGCGTGGCCGGTGATCTGCGTTTGTCTTATTCGCAATTCGAGGAACTGGAGACTTTTGCCCGTTTTGCCACGCGGCTGGATGATGCCACCCGCAAAACCATTGAACACGGCCGGCGGGTACGCGAAGTGTTGAAACAAGTGGAGCACCGGCCGTTGCGCGCCAGTGAGCAAATGGTCGTTCTCAAGGCAGTTAATGCGGGTTTGTTGGATGATCTGCCACTGGATCAGGTGGCCGACGCCGAAACACGGATTCAGCAACAGGTCAGGGAACAACTACTCGAACTGTGCGAGCAACTGGATAAAGGAGATAAGCTCGACGATGAACAGTGGGACCGGATCCTTGATGTCGCGCGGCAGATTATTAAGGACGCCGGCGCACATAGCCAACAAGGCGCATCTAATAAAGAAAAACACGGATATTAATCCATTGTTACACATTGTTACAAAACCAAGCATTGGAATGACAAGATAGATATGGCGGAGGTTTCGGAAACACTTTGCTAACACGAAAACAAGTCCAATGAACACGCATTGTGCGAGGTAAAACGCTTGGAAGCCATTGAACAGTTACAAAGCCAGCTCGACAGTCTTGGTGACCTGCGATCCATCGTTAAAACTATGAAAGCCTTGTCCGCCGCCAGTATTCGGCAATACGAGCAGGCCGTTGAGGCATTGGCAACTTATTATCTCACCGTTGAACGGGGACTGCATGTTGTTTTAAAAGACATGGAACAGCCTCCCGTTACTTCCCGCGCCCCCAAAACACAACGCCTTGCTGCCATTGTGTTTGGTTCTGATCATGGGCTTTGCGGCCGTTTCAATGAGGAAATCGTCGAGTACGCGGTAAATCGCCTGGCCAAAACCGGCATTGATCCTGAAAATTATTTACTGCTGGCCGTGGGCGCCCGGGCCGCCGCCAGCCTGGAACAGGAAAACCAGGCGGTGGAAGAAAATCTCTTTGTACCCGGTACTGCCGTCCAGATAACCGCAACGGTACAGCAGATTCTCGTGAAGATCGACGAATGGCGTGAACAGGCTGATGTGCAGGATGTTTACCTGTTTTATAACCGCCATTCCCAGCAAAAAAGTTATCAACCTACCGGCTTTAGGTTGCTACCCATCGATTTTAAACGGTTTAGAGATGTGGAAAAACAGGCGTGGCCGTCGCGAAGCCTGCCTGCCTTTACCATGGACCGGGAGGCGTTGCTCCGCCATTTGTTGAACCAATACCTGTTTGTAACAATTTTTCGGGGTTGTGCCGAATCCCAGGCCAGTGAACACACCAGCCGGCTGGCGGCCATGCAATCGGCGGAACGTAATCTGGATGACCGCATTGAAGAGGTGACCATGGAATTTCGACGGGCCCGTCAGAATGCTATTACGTCGGAACTGCTGGACGTGGTAATGGGTTTTGAAACGGTTACCGGTGAGAATCGTTGAACTACCTTTACCATAGTTCAACGCAAAGGCGCAGAGATTGACTGATATCGTATGTGGGACAGCGCTGAGGAAACAGTATTTTTTAATTTAAGAGATTAGGGTTAGTCGTTTTCTTCGAACCGGCGCAGCCGCGTACGCAATTGCTGTAACTCATCCAGCAGATCCAGCGCCAATGCCGCACCCGCCCAGTTGACACCCAGGTCCTGCCGCAGTTGTACGGCGCGGTGTACTCGGCGAATATTCACCGCACGAAATCGCCAGTGAGTGCTCTCGTCCAGTGGTTCGACGATACCTTCTTCCACCAGCACGTGGATTTCCTCCACCGATAAATGACAGACCCGGCAAAGGTCCGCCATTGACAGCTCTACGTCTTCTTCCAGCACTTCGCCGTTCAGTATGGGTAACAATTTATCTTTCATGGGTCACTTTACTCTATACACTCCCTACACTCCCAGGGGCGCGCGGGGATTGAACCTGGCGGCTTGTTGCATTTGCTCATAGGCGGCTTTGGTTGCAGCATTGTCCGCCGGTGGTAATGCAATCTGCACTACCACGTATAAGTCACCCGGCGTTTTCCCCGGAATACCTCGGCCTTTTAACCGCAGTTTGCGGCCGTTATGGGAGCCGGCGGGTATTTTAAGATCCACTTTGCCCGCGGGTGTGGGCACTTTTACGGTTGCGCCCAACGCCGCTTCCCAGGGCGCAACGGGCAGATCTAGATACACGTCCTTGCCTTCCACGTGATAAAACGGGTGCTGCCGGAACTGGATCTCCAGATACAGGTCACCGGATTTGCCCTGGCCCATTCCCGCACCACCCTGCCCGGCAAGCCGAATATTCTGCCCCTGGCGCACGCCTTTTGGAATGTGCACATTCAATACTCGTTCTTTAACATGGGGCCGGCCGTCCGTGCCCATTTCCGTGGATTTGAGGGTGAGTGTCCGGCTTGCACCGTGATACGCGTCGTCAAGATCGATAATTACCTTGGCATAGGTATCCTGGCCTCGGGCATCGAAATCGCGATGACCGCGCGCACCATGGGCAAAACCCCCGCCAAACAGGCTTTCGAAAAAGTCACTGAACTGGGCGGCGTCCGCCTCGGAAAACCCGCCGCCATGAAACTCAAAACCCTGTCCCCAGTCCGGGGGCGGACGAAACTCCTGGCCGGCTTGCCAATTCGCGCCCAATTGATCATAGGCGGCGCGTTTTTCCGGATCTTTCAACACCGCATAGGCTTCCCCCAGTTCTTTGAAGCGTTTTTCCGCATCAGGGTCCTTGCTGACGTCGGGATGATATTTTCGGGCCAGTTTGCGATAGGCGCGCTTAACCTCGTCCTGGGTGGCGTCCCGTTTCAGGCCCATGATCTTGTAGTAGTCTTTATATTCCACGCTGGGTTCCGTTGTTGTACGACTGTCACCTACGGTTTAATAAAGAATTTCGTAAGTTTTCAGCCACACGAAATGTTCAGATTGATAAACCTTCAATGTAAATTCTATAAACAAGAATGTATGGCCGGTATGACAAGAATCAATAGCCTGAGAATTTTTAACCTCATTAGTTGGTTAAATATAAGAACCCGCATTTGGGGCTCCAGGTTTCCCGCGAGACGGCTAACATCGTTGTCTGTGTACGTCCCACGAGTTTCACCAAATCCATACCCAGGCACTGACCAATCCGCCGACAGCGCTGGCCAGCAGCGGCAGTCCCACGCGTATACCCACGGCATTTCCGCCAATGAACGCGGCCATTCCTCCCTTGATTAAATTATTGGCCGCCGCAGCGATAATAATACCCATCATGGCGATTCGTATTGATAATTCGTCGTGGCTCATGCGCGCCAGTGACAAGGTGATAGCATCCACGTCCGCAACACCGGATGTGGCCGCCAGTGCCAGCACGCCGGTATCACCAAACCATTCTTTCAATGCCCTGCCAAGCAGCATGATCAGGGTGAGTAACAGACCGAAACCAATCGCGGTTTTCAGTTCCAGGGGATTGCTGAGCGGCGATATGGGCTGTGTTTGTTTACGCGATGTTGACCACCAATAAAAAATCGCCGGCGTATAAGTCAACACCGCCATGACAATGGCAGGTGCTAATAACAGAAGAAACAAATCAGGATTCAATACACTGGCCACTAACAATATGCGTGGCAGCATCGTACCGCAGGCAAGCAAAATGCCCATCGCCAACAAAGGCACCATCGACTTATCATTGCGGGACACGCGAGAGAAATGCAGCGTGACCGCCGTGGATGATGCCAGACCGCCAAACAGGCCGGTAAATATCGCACCTTTGCGTGGTCCGCCGATCTTGATGGCGAAATAACCAACAAAGGAAATCCCCGCAATCAACACCACCATCCACCAGATCTGGTAGGGATTCAAAGCCTGCCACGGGCCGTATCCTTTGTTTGGTAAAATGGGTAGCAAAACAACCGAGATAAGCAACAGTTTAATGCCTGCATGCAGTTCCGCGCCTTCCAGCACGCTTACCCAGCGGTGCAACGACGGTTTGGCACCCAACAACAACGTTGCCACCACGGCCGACGCCGCTGCGATGGCGACTTCGCCGGTTCCGGCCAACGCCCCCAACACAAATGCTAACAATGCGGCCACCAGGCTGGTGATACCCACATCTTCTTTACCGTGGTGCAGGTTGACGACGTATGCCGTCGCCAATACGCCGGCGAGCGCAATAAATGCCAGACCCAGTGCCAAAGCGCCAAGTTGTTCGGCCAGTAACGCGGAACCACCTCCCAATAATCCGATCAGGCCATAAGTGCGCAGGCCGGCGATACGCCCGCCTTCCACTTCCTCGCGGTGTTTCCAGCCGCGTTCGACACCAATTAACAAGCCAATGGCGAGCGCCACACTGAGGTAGTAAAATGTTTGTTGTTCACTGCTCATTAACCAATACGGCTTCCTGCGTTTGTGATTCAGTCGTGTTCATCAGGTGCTAAGTAATACAATGCTATGATAGTCCAGCCGGCTTTGGGGTGAATTTGATCGATATCATTCGCAGTGGTGAAAGGTATTATTTTTTGCCGCGGCGTGATGGCAAACAAGGGAATGAACTTTTCTGAATATTGCTGTTGATATTGTTCCGGGTTAAGTTCATCGGTCAATGCCATCGCCCTGATTTCAGCACCATCGCGTAGTAGCTCGGCCAGCCGGGCATAAGTAGCGTCACTGGAGAACAGGATATTACCCCGGTGCTCCTGGGAAATACTGTGCTGATCATCGGTGTCCATTGCGTCCTTGTCCATGGCCAACGTGTAGATTTTGTCACGGCCAAATTCGCGCCGGTATTTCGTTGCAGCCAGGGCGTTATATTCGTGTTGTTGCGCCAATCCCAACATGTGGCCGATACCCAGCAGATCGAGATGACGGTCGGCGTGTTCGGATACCGCACTGCCATAGTAGACTTTTAATCCGGCAATACGCGCCGTATGAACATGGTTCCAGTCACTGTCGGTGAGCTGGACAAAGTAGCCATTGTCAATCAATGCCTTGGCGATGGCTCTGGCCACCGCATTGGCGCCAATTATCAGGAAGCCCTTGGGTTCCGGTTCCGCAACTTTTAGTAACCGCGCCAGTGGACCTGCGGTGGCACTTTGTAATACCACGGTGCCGATAATGACGGTGAACGCCAGCGGTACCAGCAGGTTCGCCTGGTCAAACTTAAGTTGTTCCAGTTTGATGGCAAACAAAGCGACAATGGCGGCGGCGACGATACCCCGCGGCGCAATCCAGCTGAGTAGCGCCTTTTCCTGCCACTTGAGCGAAGAGCGCCAGGTGGCGCTCAGTACTTTTACCGGGCGGGCGATAAACTGAATAACAAGTAGTACCCACAGGCCGCCCCAACCCAGGTTGGTAAAATCGGCGAAGTCCACTCTTGCCGCGAGTATAACGAACAATCCGGATATCATGAGTACACTGAGGCTTTCCTTGAAATGAAGAATATCCGCCGTGTGCACGTCTTTCATATTCGCCAGCCAGATTCCCATAATAGTGACCGTCAGCAAGCCGGATTCTTCCTGCAAGCTGTTGGAAACGGCAAATACGCCGAATAACAGCGTTAATGTTGCCACGTTGTGCAGGTATTCCGGCAACCAGTGGTGGCGCAACACACTGCCAAACAGGTATCCGGCCAGAATACCCAGCAACACGCCCACCAGCAGCAATTGCCCAAAAGTCAAAAACGTATGCCCCAGGGCTTCACCGGTTTGGTCCAGGATAATGAATTCGTAAACCAGTACCGCCATTAATGCGCCGATAGGATCGACAATAATACCTTCCCAGCGCAGGATATTGCTGATCTTGCGGTTAGGCCGTATGGTGCGCAGCATGGGAACGATCACCGTGGGTCCCGTGACAACCATTACTGCACCGAATAAAAACGCCAACTGGTAACTGAAATCCAGGATGAAGTGCGTGGCAACGGAAATCACTATCCAGGTAACGATAACCCCACTGGACACAAAGCGGCGAACCACAGACTCCAAGCCTTTAATTTCATCGAACTTCAAGGTCAGGCTGCCTTCAAACAGGATTACCGCGACACCCAGCGCGATGATAGGAAACAATAAATCGCCGAATAACGCATCCGGTTGCAGCCAGCCGGTCACCGGGCCGGCAACAATACCGGCAAGCAACAGAAACAAAATAGCAGGCAGCTTGACGCGCCAGGCAATCCATTGGCAAACTAGCGCAATCACGCCGATCCCGGCCAGTTGTAAGATGATTTCTTCTGTCATGATTCAGCCCCTTTATTGCATAAATAAGAAACGCTGACTCAGTCTCGATATCTAAAATTGCATGTTTTTCCGCTAATCCTCAAACATACCGCAATAAACACGTAGAATATACATTTCGCTGGCTAAACCATGCCTTCACGGGGTGTTATACAATAACAGGGTTAACGGCAATTATTGTGGTCGCAATTGGTTGTTATCGTTTCGAGCGCAATGCAATCACGAGTCTCGTTGTTGACAACTTATGACGAGGATTCGGTAACGGGCGGAGAAGGTTCCGGCGAATATTGTGATTGGAAGTCCTCGACGTAGCCGGCAACTTTGTCTGTATTTTGAAAACGGGCAATATGCAGCAGCGCATCGCCTTCGTTGACCAACGGTAAATTGGTACGGCCGATAATGATACCATCGAATGGCGATGTTACAGCTTCACGGTTTTGCCCGAAAGGGTCGGCGACGTTGCCAATGGTATCGGCTTTTTTGACCGCCTCGCCCAATTTCTTTCGGGTCAGGAAAATACCGCTCGTCGGTGCCCGCACCCAGTAGCTGGTGCGAGCAATCGTTGGCGGTTTGTGTTCTTTTTTGCTTTTTCCCGGCGGTAGCATTTCGAGGGTACGCATCACGTTGGTAATGCCCCTTACGCCGGCGCGAATGGACAGTTCATCAAAACGCAATGCTTCTCCCGCTTCATACAGTAGTAGTGGTATGCCCAGGGCATCGGCCGCTTCCCGCAACGAACCGTCACGAACGTCGGAGTTAAGCAAAACGGGAACGCCAAACGCCTTTGCCAGACGAAGATTTTCCCGGTCGTCCAGGTTGGCGCGGATTTGCGGCAGGTTGTCCCGGTGTATGGCGCCGGTGTGCAGATCAATACCATGGGTACATTGTTTAACAATTTCATGCATAAACAGGTAAGCCAGCCGCGCCGCCAGGGAGCCTTTTTCCGAACCGGGAAAACTGCGGTTGAGATCACGCCGGTCCGGCAAGTAACGCGAATGATGAATAAAACCGTGGACATTGACAACGGGCACCGCGATTAGCGTGCCGCGGATACGGTTCATCGATTTTTGCCGCAGCAGGCGATGAATGATTTCAACGCCGTTAATTTCATCACCATGGATGGCGGCACTAATGAACACCCTGGCACCGGGCCGTTTGCCGTTGATTACGTGAACGGGAATGGATATGGGGGAATGGGTATACAATTTCGCCACCGGCAGTTCCAGGGTCGCGGATTCGCCGGGCGCGATGGATATGCCGTTGATGGATACCGGTTCATTTTTCATTGTATTTTTTTTCAGGTTGTCAATAATAGATATAATAATAGTAGCTGTTTAACCGTTAAATACCCAAGTATTTACAACGATTTACCCTTATTCCGTCAATGAATACTACTATAATGGAAGCAGGATTGTGACGAAAATAACGCCTACCGGGACGCCATCATGAAAGCCACCGTTGCCTATTTTTCCATGGAAATCGGGCTGAACTCAGCGATTCCAACGTATTCCGGCGGCTTGGGCGTGCTGGCGGGCGATACGATTCGCTCCGCCGCCGACCTGGAAATTAACATGGTGGCGGTTACCCTGCTCCATCGCTATGGTTATTTTCACCAGAATATCGATGCCACCGGCTGGCAGACCGAAGAGCCCGATATCTGGCCCATTGATCAATACCTGGAAGAAATTCCCACCGATGCCTCGGTATTTATCGAAGACCGCACGGTTAAGCTGCGTGTGTGGCGCTACCTGGTAAAAGGCTGCAAGGGACATGAGATTCCGGTGTATTTCATTGACACCGATCATGAACAAAATGCGGAAACCGACCGGACACTGAGTCATTATCTCTATGGTGGTGACCATCATTACCGGTTGTGTCAGGAAGTGGTGCTCGGCATCGGTGGCGTAAGAACCTTGCGGGCACTGGGTTACACCGATATTCGCCGGTTTCACATGAACGAAGGCCACGCCAGCTTGCTGGTCATTGAGCTATTGCGCGAAGTGGCTGCCAAACAAAATGCCAACAACATCAATGAAACCGTCCACGATACGGTGACACAAATGTGTGTGTTTACCACACACACGCCGGTGCCGGCCGGACATGACCAGTTTCCCATGAATATGGCGCAAGACATTCTGCAGCAATACCCTATTTTTAAACAACTGGACATCCAGTTTGATTCCTCCCTCAACATGACCTATGTTGCGTTGAACAACAGTTACTACGTAAACGGCGTGGCGAAAAAACATAAGGAAACATCACAAAAAATGTTTTCCAATGTCGAAATCCATGCCATTACCAATGGCGTGCACCTGGCCACATGGACTGCGGAACCCTGGCGCAAATTGTTCGATAAACATGTTCCCGGTTGGCACGAGGATAATACCAGTTTGCGCTGTATTATCAGTGTGCCAAAAAGTGATATCTGGAACACCCACCAGCAAGCGAAAGCGCTATTGTTGCAACACATTAATGATACAACCAATGCCACGTTTGACCCCAACGTGCTAACTATTGGTTTTGCCCGCCGGGCGACTATGTATAAGCGACCCGACCTGCTGTTTCTGGATATGGAACGCCTGAATAACATCGCGCAAAGCGCCGGTAAACTA
>JASFOJ010000147.1:0-12115 GCA_050116575.1 Gammaproteobacteria bacterium
GTTGTTGACACAGTCATTGATCGTGTAGTCACTAACACTGTCGTTATTGACATCCAGTTCACACGTGAGGGTATCGCCGTCCGCATCACTAACATCCCAATTGAAGCTGACCGGTGTCCCGGGATTGGCGGGATTCTGAGATACAGAAAAGGCATTAATTTGCGGTGCTGTATTGCCATTGCCGACGACAACAATGCCGGTAATGGTTTGCTGGTCGCTGCCGCTATTGCCGTCGCTGACCGTCAGCTGTGCATCAAAGGTACCCTCGGTTAGGTAAGTATGCAACTGGGACAGGTTATTGGCACAGTCATTGATCGTGTAGTCACTAACACTGTCGTTATTGACATCCAGTTCACACGTGAGGGTATCGCCGTCGGCATCACTGACATCCCAGCTGAAGCTGACCGGTGTCCCGGGATTAGCGGGATTGGGAGATACCGAAAAGGCATTGATCTGCGGTGCGGCATTAGGTTTATTATCTACCGACTCTGTCGTAGCACAGGCTTCACTGCTTTGTGCTGACCGCAAACCCGTGGCATCAAAAGCTTTCACGATATAACAATATTCTGTCTCCGGAGCCAGATTAAAATCGCCGTAACTGGAAGGTACGACCGTCGCAATTTTTTCGTTAACAGCACCTGATACCCCGCGCAGGATATCGTAGCCGATCACGTCGTTGGATGCGGAAGGTGTCCAGATCAGCGAGATTTCCGTATCGCTTTTCGCCGTGGCATTCAGGTTTGTAATGGCATCTGGCGGTGTATCATCCACGGGCTGTGGAGTGACACAAACTTCGTCTGTTGCAGTTGACGCCGAACCTGCACCATCAAACGCTTCCACGGTATAACAATATTCGGAACCCGTCTCCAGGCCGGTATCGCTGAATACAGGAAACGCCGTGGTTACTGGAAAAGCATTGCTGTTATCATTATTACGATAGACGCGATAGCCCGCCACACCGACATTGTCGGTCGCGGGATTCCACACCAGCACGACCTCTGAGTCGCTGACGGGGAAGGCAACCAAATTATTGGGCGCAGCGGGTGGCAAAGCATCAGGGTCTGAGAGGTCATTGGACAAATCAAAATTCAGGATAATGATCGCCTCAAACCCACCGTCAGGATCGACAAGCTTAATGGTCACTTTGCCTTGCTTGATATTAAACCTGGCATAGTCCAATAAACGATCGAAGCCTGTACCGTCAGCGTTAAATTCTACATGTTGAAAATCAAAACCGTCTTTATTTTCCAAAAATTCGCCATATGCGGCATCCAATAGATTATTAACCGCTTCAATAAGGGCCGATATTTCGGTCGCTAACGGGGGACTACCGATTGGTTCGCCGTTATCAAATTCCTCATCAATATCCCTACCCCTTGATTTAAACCAGTTCCTGGCGACAACATCCGAAAACGGATTAATGTTATTGGTCCCTTCTTTAGACGCCAGCGAATACAGGCGTTTTTCGCTATTAACATTGATCTTTAACAGGTAAGGAGCTTCCAGGCCGTCCAGCTTAATTTTGAATTTTCCATTTGGCTTTGTTGTGGTTGTTTTCTTTACTCCGTTTGCACCCTTAACGACAATCTCAGCGTTGCCAATAGGCGACCCAACCGCAGCAGTTCCTTCAAGCCCCGATCCATCCACGCCTCCGCCGCCACCGCCGGAGCAGCCAGCGATTAGAATCAAAAAACCCAGTAGTAATAACTTCATCCATCCCCGATTGATATCCATCATTTATTCCTCTTGATTATCATTTTTAAAGTAATATACCCCTAAACCGATTCGGTACCTTGGCTCATCCGATATACCATCATTCTCCCTATCCTTTTCAGATAGCCATTTATTTAACTTCAACAGCAACTCCATGGACATGTCGTAACTTAATTTCTCAAACTCCTTCACCACGCTTTCCGGCATGTCGACGTAGGTCACTTGCCGTTGAAAGCGGGGGGCTTCGTCCGTGCGTGTCAGGTTGTATACGCCGGTACTTAGCAAGTCATTGGCATGCGTCAGAAAGATATTGATCTTTTCTGCATCATCACCGTGCGGTACAAAGCCGTGATGAATTAGCTTCACATGCTCCTTACCTACCTTCTCCACCGCCCCGGTACGCACCATTTCATCAAGAACAGCACGGGCAGTAATGCCACCGCTATAGCGCTGAACCAATGTCTCAAAACTTATTTCTTCATCTCTCAACGGCAGGGTTTTTGGTTCGTTTTGGTCATCCAGGAAATCAGAATCACTGAGCCATCCACCAATGACCCGTGTTGCACGGTTGGGTGTGCTGGCCATGACATCGGCTTCTTCGTCATTGATGGCGGCTATTCGGGCGACCTCGGTACGGCTTAACCCCGTAATAACGCTCGCTCTGGAGATGGTTGGCTTACGGTTGGGAAGTGAAAAGTATTGGAAGGCAGCATCCACATAAGCGCGTCTTGTCATTTCCGAGAACTCGCTGTGTGATATCTCGTAGCGCAACAGAATATGAGCAATGGGATGCAGTAATTTCAATACAGCCTTGTAAATCGTTTTTTTAATTTTGTCCATAAATGCAAAAATAATTTCATTTTTTATCAGTGTCAATAAAAATGAAAAATATTTTGCATATTTTAGCAATAATGATTAAATATTGATCGATTAGCGACCAATTCAATTGAGGCTACTGTTACAAAGCGGATAAATAACGTTCACTCGAAGTCTTATCAGGCGTTCCCACGCGGAGCGCGGGAACGAGAGGAAGGGGAACGTCCTGGGCGGCGTGACCGCGTGGAAAAGCGCGGGGTCTAAAACAACAAAAGATAGTTAGCGCACAAGGGACATGAGCGCCCGGGAAAGTTTAGGGTAAAAGACGACAAAAGACTAAGGCGAAGTCCTCTTTTCATTCACCAGGAAGTTGCGCCTGGCAGGTGGCAGACAAGTTGTAACGTAATTGATTGCCGGTAAGGTAGGCGGGTGCTCAAAGCAGTTCGCGAATAAGTTTTTTCACTTCGGGGTGGTTAAAGTCGCGGCCGCCGATGGCGCGATAAACAATGTTGCCTTTCTTGTCGATCACCACGGTGGTGGGCAGTCCTTTGACGTCATAAGCTTTGGACACGCTGCCCTTATGATCGAACAATATGGGAAAAGTGGGAAACACGTCCAGTTGACCAAGATAAGGAAACACCTGATTGGGCGATTCCCATTGATTGACGGCGACAACCACAAAATCGTCTTCCTTCAGATCCTGATAAACCGCTTCAAGGGATGGCATTTCCTGGCGGCACGGCGGGCACCAGGTGGCCCAGAAGTTCAGCATCACTACCTTGCCGCGATAGTCCTGTAACGAGTGTTGCTCCTCGTCCATGTCCTTGAGCAGAAAGTCCGGTGCCGCAACAGGCGTTTTCAGGCGTGCCAGGTGATACCCAAGTTCCTGCGCCGACACCAGATTGCCCGCCACCGTTAACAGACCGGCAAGACACACACTTACCAGTACTGAATAGCATTTAGAGTTTTGGCGCTTCGGCCGGCGCACAGCGCAATCCTTTAATGGTGTTTTGATGTGACTCATCTTGCAATCTCCAGGTATATATCAAATCCAATTTACTTTCCGGTGGCAGCTTAACGGTGGTAAACCCCTGTATCCAGTCACCTGGTTGAAAAGTCTGGTCGTCCGCCAGGATAGACCAACGGTAAGGCACGCCCATGGCTTCCCATTCCTTGATCCACTGGGTTTTGGTTTTTATAGGGTGTTTCTGCCCGTCGGGAGTGACGTATTGCCAGTCGGCAACCCGGTAATTTACCGGTTTATCGGAGGTATTGCGGATAATCGTGCCGAACACGCAATAATCCTTCATGCTGTTGATCAACCGTGGCGGCAAGCCACGTGAACTGTATACCGCTTTAACCATGTCCGGCAAAATCTGCACGAGCTGAATACTGAAACCATGCTCCTCGGCGTGCCACGAATATAATCCGGTTCTGGGACTGCGCTCTTGCTGTACTTCGCCCGCCGACACAACAACCGGCGCAAGTAACAACACCCATATTGAATAATAAAGGAACACAGCTAATACATTATTTGTTGTTGGTGACGACATAGGAAACTGATTTGCTGATGTTGAATTTAATCCTGGTGTTTCAAACAATAGTAGTCCCACTTTCTTGGTGGCTGTCTATAATTGCCTACGACCGGCGCAACCCGATCAATCCACTGGTGCCGGCGGATAATGTGCGGGATACTCCACGCTGGCCACGCCGCTGTCAATGGCCGCACGGGCCACGGCCGGCGGCACATATTGCATCAGCCGCGAATCGAAGGGCTTGGGAATAATATAATCCTTACCAAACGCCAGCGACTTTAGCCCGTAAGCTGTTAACACTTCCCCGGTTACCGGCTCCCGGGCCAACAACGCCAGCGCCTTCACGGCGGCAGCCTTCATAGCTTCGTTGATGACGCTGGCGCGCACATCCAGTGCGCCACGGAAAATGAACGGAAAACCCAGCACGTTGTTAACCTGGTTGGGAAAATCACTGCGGCCGGTGGCCATGATCAGGTCATCACGCGCAGCCGTGGCAACGTCATAGGCGATTTCCGGATCGGGATTGGATAAGGCAAATACCACCGGCTTTGACGCCATGGACTTTAACATTTCCTCGGAAACCAGGTTGGGCCCGGATACGCCAATGAAGGCATCGGCATCACCCATGGCATCGGCAAGGGTTCGGTGATTGGTTTCCGATGCAAATTCCTGCTTATAAATATTCAAGTCATCGCGGCCGGCATGAACCACACCCTTTCGGTCCACCAAATAAATGTTATTCCTGTCTGCGCCTAATGAAACCAGCAAGCGCATAGATGCAATGCCCGCCGACCCTGCGCCCAGGCAAACCAGCTTGCTGGTTTCCAGTTTTTTGCCCTGGATTTCCAGTGCGTTCAGTAAACCCGCGGCGATAATAATGGCGGTGCCGTGTTGGTCATCATGAAATACCGGAATATCCAGCCGCTCGATCAGGGCTTTTTCGATTTCAAAGCATTGCGGCGCGGCGATATCTTCCAGGTTAATACCGCCAAAGGTGGGCGCAATATTGGCGACGGTATTAATAAACGCTTCGTTACTGGAGGCGTTAACCTCGATATCAAACACATCAATGTTGGCGAATCGCTTGAACAATACGCCCTTGCCTTCCATAACCGGTTTACCGGCCAGAGCGCCAACGTTGCCCAGCCCCAACACCGCCGAACCGTCGGTGATCACGCCCACCAGGTTACCCTTGGCGGTATAGCGATAGGCCGTTGCGGCATTGGCGGCGATTTCCCGGACCGGCGCCGCTACGCCGGGGGTGTACGCCAGCGACAAGTCCTGTTGGGTGTCGCAGGGTTTGGTGGTCTGGATGGCGATTTTGCCTGGCTGGCCCTGGGCATGGTAATCCAATGCCTGTTGTTTGAAATCGTTACTCATTCTATATGCGTCCGGTGTGTCGATTGATGTTACTGGTAAAGCCCGCCGTTATCCGTGAGTAGTCTATGACAAATGCAACACATGGCCGGTATAAACGCCATGTCACCAAGCTGGCCGAATTGACCTTAACACCCGCTGCAACCGAGTTTAGTGTTGTACTTCCATGGTAGCGGGATGGTGTACTGTCATAACAAGCTGATGTTTATAGGGGTACATCCATCCCCTCGCGGTGACAACCTTGCCTTGCAGTTTCCTTAATGGCTGCCCCTTAAAATAGTGTAGATCATCTTTGTAAACCCGTAACGTGGCAGTGTCCCCGAAATTCAGCCATAACGAAGTCCTGCCCTCGCCAATACGGGTTATCCGGCCGCGTATCCACTGAAAACCCCGGTCCTGCTTGCCAAGCGATTGCGCATCGCGCGGTTTTTGAAATTGGGCGCCCCACACGCCCCGATGTTGCTGGCGGGCCACCTGCTCCTGGCGCCGATAGCAATCCATATAGTGTAAATTGGGCGGCACCACGATCCACACTCCCAATCCCTTGCGGATCATTTGCGCCTGCAGGTTAGTGCCGCTTTCGGTAAATATATGGGCCAGCATCCGGCCGTGGCGGTCCCGTTTATCAGGGCCCGTTTCTAGCAATACGGTACGGGGTTTGTCGCCCAGCGCCGCGCTTAAAAAGTCGCGCGCCTCGTTGGCGAATGGCTCGGAGTGCCCTGTGTCATGGTCGATTTCCGGCGTATTAATGCCGATAAATCTCACCAGCCGTCCATTGGTCAATCGTACGGTATCGCCATCGATAACGTTTTGCACCACGGCGCGTTGCAGCCCGGCCACATCTGTGGGCCGTTGCAGGTCGCAGCTATCCGCCCATAGCAACGACCATGGCAACAACAAAAATACAACAAACAGGAAAAGACGTTGAATCATATCCATTAGCAAGGGAAAGCAATATTGCGGTCAGCAATGGCAGTTGGCATTTTGTTAACGGTCATTGCGCCGGAAGCACTTTTATCATCTACAAAAAAATCAGCCAAAAAAAAGGCGCCCTGAACGAGGCGCCTTTTATCCGATATGTTCACAACAGCTATGGCGAGTTGCATACCCGTTAGAACTTTGTCATTACCAGACCAGCTATGACCAAAACTGCGAACATTACCAAATCAGCGAAGAACACTGTGTGTTTCAGTGTCGCAACCCGCAACATTGTCACCACGCCGGTGGGTTGCTGGTTGGCCGGCCGAGATTACTTGCCTCTTTTGTACTTTTGACGGAATTTGTCGACGCGGCCACCGGAATCAACAATCTTTTGCTTGCCGGTATAAAAAGGGTGGCACTGGGAGCAAACGTCGATATGCAATTCCTTGCCAAGGGTGGAATTGGTCTCAAAAGTATTGCCACAGCTACAGGTAACTTTTATAGCCTGGTAGTCAGGATGTATTTCCGCTTTCATCGTCTCATTAACCTCGTAAAAACCCATTCGGCGAGCCTGCCATCCAAACCACCGCTCAGTGGTTTGCCTTCAATGCACCTTTTTAGACCGCAACTTCAGGACTTGTTCCTTCGGGCGCCCGTTCCAGCTGTCCATTGGAGACTACATGAATTAGACAGCGACAACTGAATAATATGGTGACAGATGGCGTAAATATCAAATGTTGACCACCTGCGGCTCGGAAAACGGCTAATTCTAGGGGATTCGCGCCGCTGCCACAAGGGCCACACCGCTAAAAAACCGTTGCCGGCGCACTGTTTCGCATGTCGAGGACCGCCCGTGGCTGGTCAATGGGCGGCTGAGGCAAACATCCACCAAATAGATATTAACAATCAATAAGTTAGCATTGCCGGTCAAACGGGATTATAAATATCGATAAAACGGTGGGCGATACCGAAATGCTGCGCCAGGTGTTGTCCCAGCGCCTGCACCCCGTAACGCTCGGTGGCATGATGACCGGCGGCGAAGTAGTGAATCCCCGTTTCCCGGGCCACATGCACCGTTTGTTCGGAAATTTCGCCGCTGACAAACGCATCCACACCCGTGCTAACTGCTTGTTCTATATAACTTTGTGCCGCCCCCGTACACCAGGCGACAGTGCGGATGTCACTACCGGCGCCGGGAATGTGCAACGGCGCCCTGCCCAGCCGGTCCTGCAAATGTTGCCCGAACGCTTCGGCCGACATGGGTTTCTCCAGCACGCCGTAAACGCCCAGTTCATCGCCCGGGCCACGGCCAAACCGGCCTTCGGCAGTGAGACCCAGTAACCGGGCAAGACGCGCGTTGTTGCCGTATTCAGGGTGCGCGTCCAGAGGTAAATGGTAGGCGAGCAGGCTGACATCCGCCTTTAATAACCGGGCAAGGCGGTGTTTTTTTATGCCGGTTATGCACGGATCCTCACCTTTCCAGAAATAACCGTGGTGAACCAGCAAGACATCCGCACCGTCATCGATGGCCGCGTCCAAAAATGCTTGACTCGCTGTCACACCCGAGATTAAGGTTTGCACCTCGTTTTTACCCTGGACCTGCAAACCGTTGGGGCAATAATCGTTAAATTGCGTAATCCCGAGCAGATCGTTGGCATAGTTCGTCAGATCCAGTAAATTAACCATATGCAGCGCCTTGTAATTGGTAACCAATGCCCCCATCGTAATAAAATTAATGACTATGCAAAAGAACAAATCGCTCGCGTTTATCTTTAAATCCACGATTTTCGGATTAGCCGTTGCGTTTATTATTCTTATTTTACGTCCTGACCTGCTGGGCCAGGGGCGCCCAATCGTACAAGTAAAAGAAGCACCAGCGACGCGGTTCAATCTGACCAATGATTTGACGGGTGGTGCGGTTTCCTACGCCGATGCTGTTGACCATGCCGCGCCGGCAGTCGTCAACGTTTACAGCACCAAGCTCGTTACGGAACGGGCCAGTCCTTTATATAAAGATCCCTTTTTTCGCTACTTCTTCGGTGATCAGCTGGCACCCCGGCAACGCCTTGAAAGCAGCCTCGGATCCGGCGTTATCGTCAGTGATAACGGCTATATCCTTACTAATAATCATGTCGTCGAAGGCGCCGATGAAATTCAGGTGGCACTGCGGGACAAACGCAACGCCGAGGCCAAGGTGGTGGGCACGGATCCCGAATCGGACCTGGCGGTTCTCAAGATTGATCTTAACCAACTGCCCGCCATCACGCTGGGTAAATCGGAAAACGCCCGCGTCGGTGACGTAGTACTTGCCATTGGTAATCCATTCGGCGTCGGCCAGACTGTTACCGTGGGCATTATCAGCGCCATGGGGCGCAACACCGTGGGCCTTAATACCTACGAAAACTTCATCCAGACAGATGCGGCCATTAACCCTGGTAACTCCGGCGGCGCATTGATCGATCCTTTCGGTAATCTTCTCGGTATCAACACCGCCATTTATTCCAAATCCGGAGGCTACCAGGGCATCGGATTCGCTATTCCGGTTAAGTTCGCCATCGACGTCATGCAGCAGTTGATCCAGAACGGCCGGGTGATACGCGGCTGGCTGGGTATCGAGGTACAGGATATTACCCCCGACCTGGCGGAATCTTTTAACCTGAAAAACACCCAGGGCGTCATTGTGGCCGGTATCCTGCGTAACGGCCCTGCCGCCAATGCAGGTCTGCGCCCGGGTGACGTCATCAAAAAAATCAACGGCGAGGAAATCGAAGACACCCGCCAGGTCATGAACACCATTGCCCACATCACCCCCGACGGTGACATAGCCATCGACATCATGCGCAACGGCAAATCCATGACACTCAAAGGCAAAGTGGGTGAACGTCCCAAACAAAACAACCCACAGCAATAGACCGCTGCCATCGGTTTTGTACCGTTAAACATGGTTGTTTACCGTTTAACGGCTACTCGTTTACTTAGCCTTCTTCCCGCCAACAACGGTGAGCTGCAAAAATCTTCACTTTAATCGTGACAAATCGTCGCCCTTACCATCGGCGATCTGTCGCCATTTGACATACGCCAGCATTGTCTCGATCTGAGTGGGATAGTAAAACGCACCGGTTTGCAGCAATTCATGGCCGACCTTTAAAGCCTGCGCGATGCGCCGCTGTAAAATGACGTCCTTTCCCTTTGTCGCCAGTTGCAGGCTCAACGCCACAATAGTGGCGGATGCCGACGGCAACGGCGCATCATCAACAATCGCATTGCCGAAAGTACCCGGCAACAGCGGCCGA
Source organism: Gammaproteobacteria bacterium (assembly GCA_050116575.1). GTDB lineage: Bacteria > Pseudomonadota > Gammaproteobacteria > SZUA-152 > SZUA-152 > JAKEGK01. The sequence continues at coordinate 9,656 of JASFOJ010000147.1, forward strand.
TCGGTGTGACGCCACCCGGTATCGCCATAAAAACGCCGCCAGGCGATGTCGACCCAGGTTTTTACCAGTTCAAGATCCTTGCGATCGCCGGTCAGTTGATACCACTGCCATAAACCACGGGCAGCAAATGCATAGTCTTGCAGTAATTCTTCCCCCAAAGCGCCCGATTGCCCTTTGGCTCGTGACAGGGTTTTGCCATTCCATAATTCATTGACCAGGTAATCACGAATCTGTTTGGCAACCGCCCTGAATTTTTTGCCATCATCACCGTGGTCTCCGGGTGACGACTCAACGGCGCTGGCAAACGCCTGTAAAGCCAGTCCGTTCCAGCCCGCCAGCTGCTTGGTATCCACGGGAATAGAGCGTTGCTGCCGTGCCTGAAACAATTTGGTCCGCGCCTCTGTTATGATCTTCATGGTATCGTCAACACTGATACCCAACTTTTTTGCAACACTGTTCGGCGCCATTGCATAGTGCGGCAAATAACCTGCGTCGAATGGTGGCGTGTTAGTAACATTCCATAACAGCGACAAAACCTGATATTCCTTGTCGTTGAGCAGTCTGTTCAGGATTTCCGCCTGCCATAAATAATATCCGCCTTCAATACCTTCACTGTCTACTGCCGACAAGCTGGAAGCCAGCGCCTTATGGTTTATTTGTAACTCCCGCACCATGAAATTCAGGGTTTCCCGAGCAACGTCAAAGTAATCCGGGCGCTGTAACAGCGTTGCCGCCCGCATATACAATAGTGCCAGCGAGGCATTTTCATATAACATCTTTTCAAAGTGCGGCGTTTGCCAGGTGGGATCAACCGTATAACGAAAGAAACCACCACCAATGTGATCACGCATACCCTGGGTCGCCATCTGATCCAGGGTCAATTGGAGAAATTCTTTGAGCGATACCTGCGGTTTGCGCTCATAATGATTTAACAAAGCCTGTAACTGGGGTGTCATGGGAAACTTGGCTTCAGCGCCAAATCCACCTGACAGTTCGTCGGCCAGCTGCAGGGCCTGTTGCACGAATTGGTCCACCAATTGTTGCGCCAGCCGATCGGTAACAGGTTTTTCAACGAGTTTGTTTTCCGCCTGCAATTGCTCTGCGGCGTTGCGTGACATTTGCCTGATAAAATCCCCGTTCTTTTGCCATAGCTGTGCCGTTTGCTTTAATGCACTTAAAAACTGCGCCTTGGGAAGGTACGTCATGCCAATTACCGGAAAACCGTCGGGCGACAAAATCACATTCAACGGCCAGCCGGCCTGACCACGGGTACGCTGCACAAACTCAATCAGATAGGCATCCAGTGCAGGATTCAGTTCACGATCGACTTTAACAGCAATAAAATGCTCATTGAGTTGATCGGCTACGGCCTGATCGCTGTAACTCTCCCGCTGCATTACATGACACCAATGGCAGGAAAAATAGCCAATCGAGATAAACACCAGCTTATTCTGTTGGCGCGCAAGGTCCATAACAGGACCACCCCATGCCTGCCAGGCAACGGGGTCATCCTTGTGCAAACGTAAATACGGCGAGTCCTGACGCCCCATGACGTTAGTCAGCTTTTCGTCGGCATGTACTGATACACATGCAGTAAGGGGCACGAGGAACACTACCAATCGCCTCAGGCGTATCACGGTTCGCACCCAGCTCAAGCCATATTGGGCAAGCTGGCTTAATGTTGTTATCTTATATAAGGTCACAAAATCCTGGTCTTTTCTGGGGGAAATTTAAAAGCAACGCTATTTCAGCAAGTTAAAATAATGGATCACGGTTCAGCAGCCAATCAATGGATAAGACATCATCAACCACCGCATGTTACACAAAATCCCCTCATTTTTAAGAGTCGAACTGGCGTCAGAGTTAGCTCGGATAAGTGTCAGAAATTATCCTACAAGTGGTCAGCAATTATCCTATTGAAACACCCGAGCGCTTCCTCAATAGTATCTTTGTGTGGCGGATTTGGTAAACTGTCGCCTAACAATAATAATTTTAACAAGACACGCATTTAATTTGTCCGGAGCTTAACGCAATGGATAAACTAACAAATTTTGCGAACCAAGGTTATTTACGCAACGCACTAAGGGATTAGTTGGCATCACTGACTGTGGTTCCGCAGAAGTACCAGGCAAATAACTACAACGCGTTATAGCAAAAATACAAAGTAGCCTGAGTGGAAGTTGGCATCCTGTTAACGGATGAAATTAGTTAACGCGACGACAGGAACGAGGTTTAGTAACATGAATTACGTTACCAAACTACGCAGATACCTTTCCCTTTATTTTTGCCTTTTGGGCTGCCTGATATGCCTGAGTTTTACGGCATCCGCCGTGCACGCTGAACTCATATTTTCCGCGCCGCCTCGCGAAGACGCGGCCACCGGCAAAAAAATCTATGGCCCGCTGGTAAATTACCTCAGTTTTATCATTGGGGAAAAGGTGGTATATGAGCATCCCCACG
>JASFOJ010000148.1:0-12109 GCA_050116575.1 Gammaproteobacteria bacterium
CATCAAGCCCGACCGCCGGCCTTTGGCTCCGGTAAACGCTCCCGCTTCATGCCCAAACAGTTCCGATTCGAGTAGTTCGCGCGGTAAAGCGGCGCAATTTAATTCAACCAACGGTCCTTGTGCCCGTGGTCCTGAGTGGTGCAGGATACGCGCGACCAACCCTTTGCCGGTGCCGGTTTCCCCGGTGATGATCACGGCCGTAAAAGGTACCGAACTTAATTTATTTAACATCTCCCGTACGGCGTGTGTTTGCTTGCTGTGTCCGGCGAAACTTTGTGAAGAATAGCGGCGGGTCTGTTCATTGGCCTGATTGCGTAACCGGCGCTGTGCAACGGCGCTGCGCGCGGCGGCGTTGATGACCAGTTCCAGGCGATCCTGGGCACAGGGCTTTTCCAGAAACTCAAACGCGCCCAGACGCAGGGCGCGCACCGAGTCCGGTACACTGCCATAGCCGGTTAAAATGACCCACTCGCCGTCTTTACCTTGCTCGCGAACTTTTTCCAGCAAGTCCAGACAATTGCCGTCGGGGAGGTTCATGTCGGAGAGAACCACTAATGGGTCAGCGTGTTGAGCCAACAGAATACGTTCGCTTTCAGCGATGGTCTTGACCCAATCAACGTCCCAACCTTTACGGCGGTAGTAACGCTGCAATTCCGTACCCAGTAGGTTTTCATCTTCGATAATTAATAAGGTATTAGCCATCATTCACTATTTATTGTCGCAGGGTAAATTTAATGTCACGATTGCGCCGTGTTCACCGTTGGCCAGTTTAATAGTGCCACCAAGGTCGCGGGTAAAGCGTTGCACAATCGCCAGTCCCAAGCCGGTACCGCCGGTGCGGCCGGAGGAAAACGGCCGGATACCGTTTTCTAGCATCGATTGCGGAAAACCCGGGCCGGTATCACTCACACAAAGAATCAACTGATCGTCGTCCCGTCGCGCGGAAATTTCAATGGTGCCTTTCTGGGCGCCGATGGCTTGCGCGGCGTTCAATAATAAGTTCAGCACTACCTGGTGCAGGCGGCCCGCCGGTAGCCGGCAGGTAAGGTCAGCGGGAATATTTTGCTTCAGAGTGATATTTCTGTTGATTTGATACTTTGCCAGCGTCGTTAATTCTTCCACGGCATTTATAATATTGACTTCAACAACATTTTCGGGTTCCTGTGTTGTCTGGGTCAACATTCCATTCAATAACCCTGTCACCCGGTTTAGTTCATTGACGATTAGAGTGAGCCTTTCGGTATGGTCCTCATTGTCCATTTCCTGGCGTAGGTTGCTCAATGCGAGCTGCATGGCTGCCAGTGGATTGCGTAGTTCGTGGGCCAGTCCCGCGGAGAGTTCACCGACTGCTGCCAGTCGTTCGGCCGCCGCCAGTTTACCCTGATGCTCCAGCAACGCATGCGTGGCTGAGCGCACCTGGTTTTCCAGCGACTCCTGTCGAGCCCGGTTTTGCTGTTCCAGCCTGGCGAGCTTCGATACCATGTGATTGTAGTTATCAAACAGCGGTTTCAGGATTGGCCCCATGGTACTGGAAGCTGCCGGTTTGAAGTCCTGTTTGGCCAGCAATCGCATGAGCGTGGCCAGTTCGCTCAACGGCTGGAAGATATGCCGGCGCAGCAGAAACATGGCGCTGATTCCCAACAGCGGCAATACAATGAGCATTGACGTGGCAATTTTGAATTCCAGCTCCGTATCTCCACGCACCTTGCTCATTAATTTATCGTGTGCGTCGGATTCAGTGGCAAGGACCTGGCGAATGGAAGCCAGACTGTTAATCAGGTTTTGTTTCGGGTTTGATTCGATATTATCCAATTCTCGCCGGGCCCGATTGAGCAGTTGTGACGATTCCGCGGCCAGATAGGTATTTTGCGCCATAATATTGTTGATTTGATTTTTGATGAGCCGGATTTTTTTTTCTTCAGCGATCGATTCTGACCCCAGTTGCGGCGCCAGAACGGGGAGTAGCATTTCCTCCAGGTCAAGTCCAGCCTGTTGTAAGCGGGTGATTTCCAATAGATGTTCGTGAACCGGTTGCAGGCGTTGCATGCTACGCCATGACATACCCACCATCAATATGATGGCAGACAGCAACAATACCGCTGTGATTGCGGTGGGCAACCACAAGGGGCGGAAAATGGGGGTCCTGAGCATAGATGTCTTATTATAGTCAGAAGTCACGGCTAATAAATCATAATTTTGTTGCATATTATTTGCGGGATAACAAAGCCACTGCCACTGGATACGTTACGACAGTGTGTTGATAATTTGTAGAAGGTCGGTTTCCATTTCCAGCAGCGTCCCGTCTTGTGGCATGGTATTATGAAGATCATAAAATTTGGTTAATTTTTGTAGCTTTTCCTGGGCGGCTTGCAGCGGGAAATCTACGCCGTCAATGGCCATTGCGCGTTGCATATTCTGTAATGATTTTAATGTTTCCGCCCGCTTGTTGTCCTGCAGGGCAGATCTGGCCTGGTTTAAGTATTTTCGAGCCGTTTTTAGAGATTTCGAATGGGGCAGTGCCTTTAATGCATTATATAACGGTAACAGGTCTGCCAATGCCTGTGAGTTGTCCTCGAACGACAGGTGCTCTTTATAGAAAGTGAGCAGATTGTCGATTTCACCGGTGGGCCTTGCCGCGTCAATTAGATCAAACAGCGTATTAAGTTGTACCAGGTAGTTCTTTGTCGGACTATTTTTATTCTGATCGGCCTGTTTTCTCAAGTACGCTACCTTGGCTAAAGCTGCCGCGCTGAGGGTGCGGATTTGCTTGGCGGACTGCGAGTCGCTCGCGACAGTCATTTTGGGTTTGATAGTAGCTGCCGACGCATTATGTTCGCCGATAGCGCTAAGTAAAATACATATGACTAGCCATGACCACGCTATGGTGCCTGTAGTGCGTCGCATAGAGCGCCTCGATGTTTGAATGGAAACTTTTTCGCTATTCATAGACTCTAATCGTACCCTATATATAACAGGTTTAAATTTAACAGGTTGTTACCATCGTAAGGCAAAAACCACACCGAATTTTCAAGATTCACCAAAATGATTCGTGTTGGCAGAAATCTGTGCTGGAACAGGCGTCTAATGTATGCCGCACAATTTCTCCGCTGCGGTGATGGCGTTTATCGTTGCCGGGGCCTGTGTATATCCACCACATTGGTGGATTTGCCCATTGGGCCGGTGTCGTCATCACCATTGCAAAACGTGGCACTATTGAGACGATCGCTGCCTTATCCTCCAAATGTTTTGTGCCCTTAGTCGGTCACCGCCGTGCTTTGAGCCGCGGCCGCCAACGCGACTGTAGCTACGGCCGAGAGCGCGGTAACGAAAAATAAACCGTTGTACCCATTCCGGGCTGACTTTCAATCCAAATATTACCACCGTGTCGCTGCATGATTCGCTGGACTGTTGCCAGTCCGATACCGGTACCTTCGAAGCCGCCGGTGTGCAGGCGCTGGAATGGTTGAAAAATCTTGTCTTTGTATTTCATGTCAAACCCAATACCGTTATCACGTATGAAAAAGATGTCGACTTCCGCCGGCGTTAGTTGGTCTTTGCCCAATTCCGTTGCTATGGCGAATTCGATGACTGCGGATTTTTCATCGCGCGTATATTTCCAGGCATTGTCCAGCAGATTCTGCAGTAATAACGTCATCAATGAGGTGTCGGCCATTGCGTTTATATTATCACTAATTTTCCAGTGCACAGTACGCTCGGGGTCCTGGTTCTGTAATTCATCGGCAATATCACGGCAAATGCTACTTAAATTGACCGTTGTTTTATTAACTTGTGTGCGGGTGATTCGTGACAACTCGAGTATGTCATCAATGAGCGCCGCCATATGCTTGCCCGCCTGTTCAATGCGGTGCAATGCATCAAGTTCAACAGTATTTAATTTTGCGGAGGCCTCCTGTTCAAGTATTTGACTGAAACTGACAATTGCCCGCAATGGTGTGCGTAGGTCATGCGCTATGGAATAGCTGTAGGATTCCAGTTCACGTATGTGAGCTTGCAATTTTGCGGTGCGTTCATTAACGGTATCTTCCAGATGCTGTTGATGATTTTCCAGTTCCCGTTGGGCTTTTTGGCGCGCGGCATTTTCCAGTTCCAATGCCTGTTTGACGGTTGTTAGACGCCGGTTCGAGATCGCAATAACAATAGTCGTTAAAATCGCTGTCACAAACAGCGCCATTGCGCCGATAAAATATGCCCTATAGTTGCTGATAAGCTGTTTTGATTTGGCATACAGGGATGTTTCGTAGGGGCCGGTTACAAGCGCTTGCAGTAATTCGTCCACTGGTCTGTAGTCCAGTGGTTTGCTCCAACCTGCATAGTGTCCGGCGATTGCGGCGGGTTCATCGGAAGACATGCTAATCAACGCCGTCGCAACTTTATTGGCCAGTTCAGTTGAGGTATGTTTCAGCCTGGCAAACGGCCATTCCGGGTATAGCCTGGTGCTGTGAATAAACGCCATTTCTGACCCGTTTCTGGGTTCCAGTACTTTAAATGTATCCATACTGATGTCTCCGTGTTTGGCCATTCGTTCCAATATGTCTGTACGTACGCAGCCCGCGTCCACATCTCTGTCACGTACTGCGAATACAACGTCCTGTTGGATACCTCCGGCAAAACTCAACAACTTAAAATCACGATAGGGGTCCACCCCACGGGACAACAGCGCCCGCCAGGCAATTCGCCAGCCCCCGAATCCCTGTTCGTCCACCGCCATAAAGGTTTTGTCTTTCAGGTCACGAAACGATGAAATGTCGTTCCGATCAGCGCGGGTGAAAATCACCGATCCAAACCGGCTATAGGCTTTACCGCTACTTTCATCTTTATTGATCAACGTGGCAATGGCTATGGTGCCGTAGCGTATATTTAATTCAACATAAGCGGCGGAATCGGTGAACACAAAATCATATTTTCCCCGGGACACGGCCTGGTTCAGGGCGCTGTCCATATCGAAAGGTACTATGACAAAATGGTACCCGGGCAATTTACGGTTAAGATAATCGGCCGTTGGTTGCCACTCATTGAGGCCCAGTGTTGTGCCACGATTGGTGCGTAACGCTATTTTTATATCTTGCGCATGTAAAACACTGATGCCTGAAAAATACCAGATTAATCCAATGGCAAAGAGACCGAGGCATTTGAAAACACGTGACTGAAAAATAATTAACAATTTGTGTTTAAACCCTGAAAAGAGTTAACCGCCGGACGTCTGCACTCCGCTTCCGGGTTGCCTTTGGGTACCGGGAAACACGGCATGTTTCCCGGTACATGGTGTATTGTGCAATATTCTTGCGCTTCCACTACCGTGTCATATCAGTTGTTGCCATGATTGCCAGGGTAGAGAACACGCCTTTGCCTAGGAATTGAGTTTCAAGGCCAGAAACAACTGGTTTTTGCCCCTTTCAACCAGAATGGGTACCGGTTTGTTTTTATCTAAACCCTTGCTGATTGAAATCATATCCCGGGTGTTGTGAACCTCCCTGTGATTGACATTTAAGATAATGTCTCCGGGCCGTATACCGGCATTGGCGGCAGGTCCCTTGCCCACAGTTTCGACTTTGACGCCCAGGTTGCCGGTTTCTGCTTTTTGCCGTTGTTTGTCGGACAGGTTTGCGACGGTGATATCCAGCTTGTCCACTAGGACATTGTCTTTGGCTGAGGCCAGGTTCGCTTTGTCCAGTTGGCCGATTTTGACGGTGAGCGTTTTACGTTTGCCGTCGCGGACAACCGTGACCTCGGCTGGTTTGCCAACTTTTGTGTTGGCCACAAGCGGCGGCAATTGATCGGAACTGCCAACAGGTTTGCCGTTAAACTTGGTGATAATATCACCGGACTTAATGCCACCTTTGTCGGCGGGGCTGCCCGGTGTGACTTGTGATACCAGGGCGCCCTTGGGACGATCCAGATTGAAGGCGTCACTAAGCTCCTGGTTGACCGGTTGAATGAGTACGCCCAGCCAGCCGCGGGTGACAACGCCTTTGGTTTTCAGTTGTTCGGCGACATTTTTAGCAAGCTCAATAGGGATGGCGAATGACAGGCCCATATAGCCGCCACTGTTACTGTATATCTGGGAGTTAATGCCGATAACTTTGCCGCTCTCATCGAACAAGGGGCCGCCCGAGTTACCCGGATTAACAGCGACATCGGTTTGAATGAACGGCACGTAGTTTTCGTTAGGCAAATTGCGCTTGAGTGCACTGACGATGCCCTGGGTGGCGCTATGGTCAAAGCCAAACGGCGAACCGATGGCCAACACCCATTGACCAACCTGCAGTTTGGAGGAGTCCCCGAGTTTCGCGACGGGAAGACCATGGGCGTCTATCTTGATCAACGCGACGTCTGATTGCTGATCGGCACCTATGAGTTTTGCCGGTTTTTCACGTTGGTCGCTCAACCTGACGACGATCTCATCGGCGCCTTTTACCACGTGCGCATTGGTGAGAATATATCCGTCTTCCGAGATGATGAACCCGGAACCCAGGGACCGAAGAACTCGCTCGTGGTCCTGGCCGGGTTGGTTCGGAAAAAACCGTTTAAAAAACTGTTTCAAGGGATCATCGTCAGGTGCATTGGGCATCGAAAAGCCGGGCGGCACGTTACTGCTCACCTCAGTGGTTTTTTGCGTACTGATGTTTACCACTACCGGTGCGTTTTCCTTGACGATGCTGATGAAATCAGGCTGTAAATTGGCGTGAGCTGTTGTGGCTTGCAAAATGGTCAGTGCGCCTATCCATAGCGCGGAATAATAAACTTTTAACTTGCGTATTCGATTCATTTTCTAATATCTCCAAAGTCAGTCTTTAGTAACAGTGACTATCCAAAATCGGCACCCGGGTTTTAGGCAGGGATAATCACAATCGTGTTATCTCCAGTCGGGTTTGACCAATTTCATGCTTGCCTGCCTTAGAGCAGCACTTATGCCAACTTTATAACCAATTGAATTACAGAGAAAAAAAGAAAATTACCGACGTATTATCGAAACGGATTGGTTGATATGAACCAGTGGATTTTGCGACGTGGCTAATATGCACCGGTGGTTATTTAAAACCAGACAACCTGTAACCGGGGACGATTTGCCGTTGCTGTAACGGCATCTCGCAAGAGTTATTACAGTGGTAATTCAACATGTAATTGTCAGCGCGGCTCATGCCTTACCTGCATGGATTACTCAGATCGACATCGAACCCAAAAGCATCGCAGTAACGACTTACTGACTCGCGTGCTGGACATCTTGAAAGTATTCCGTGATACAGGAATAGCCGCAGTTGGCGTTGCAGTGTGCAGCGGAGCTATGTCGTGACCGATTGGTGATTAACGTCCCGCGACTGTTGTTGTAACTTAAGAGGGAAGACGTAGTGCCTGGTAGCGTGACAGCGCCGTGTTTATCGTCGACTCCAGTGTTTCGCGCTGTTGATCTGACAGGCTATCAATAAAATAGGTGACTTCTTGAGGGTTGCTAAAGCCCGTGTATTGAACGTTAGAAATTGCCGGGCGATGATCGGGAACAACCTTATTGAATGTTTCCCATAACTCGATTGCGTGTTGGTTGCGTTGCTGTCCACTGGCTTGCAGCACCGCGGCGAGCTGTCGATAGACGGTCATGACTTCGTCCGTGTCTCTGTCCGGTTCATCAATGGGTTCCAGAAATTTTTCCAACTGTCCCAGCATGACAATGAGTTTTTGGCTGCGGGGTAACCGTATTGCCGTATCGGTGATATAAGCGATAAAAATATCCCGCGTGATGTGCCATTGGTTGACAGCTGGCAATTCGCCCGCGTCGTTATCAAGGAGCTGTTTATAAAGTGCCTCGCGTAACCTGCGAGCATCCTGTTGCTGTGCGACCAATATTTCCAGGGGCGATTTGTTGTATCCCTGACCGATAGTTGCCAGGCCGCAAGTCTGGCAGGCTTTTAAGTCATTACGTGCGCTACCTAAATTATTTTTAGCATCCGCCAGCGTTTTACTACAGGATTCGTTATCAATGGATGTGTTGGACGGGATGGATATTTCCCACGCTGCGGGTATGCAGGCTTGAAAATCCTCTACCTTGAAGTTGAGCAGCACATCGCGCTCCGCCAGATCATCGATATATGGTTGCAGCGACTCGCCGTATTGCAATTGATCGGCCCATGCCATCAACTTGTGATATCGAGAGCGCTTCCTGTTAAAGGTTTCCAATTCGTTAAGTTTTGCGGATCGGCACGCCCCGTATTGGGCTTTAGTGTGTTGCAATTGCGAGGCCGCCTGTTTCAGTGATCGGTTGCAATCCGGTTTCGGCGGTTTTGCATAGGTTAATGAGGTACACATTGTTGACGCATATAAAAATGCCAGAAAAAAATATATCGCCTTACCGGCTGGGTGCTCGCTGCGTTTGTATATAGTTGCGCGTGTAATGCAATTTTCAAGAAAAGTCATGGCTATCTTCCTGATATTATTTTTTGTCTTTATTTTGCTGTTGCCACGGCATTGGTTGTGGCCAGGTTGCGTGATTTATTGCTCTGTAATATTAATACTTAGATACAAAACAGCTGATTATATTCCACTCACCGAACATTATCAGTAACCGGCGTGGCGATTCTGTCGCCCTCAATAACCGCTCAGCGTTCCTTGGCTATTCGGCTTGTGCTTACCGTGCTCATTGACGGATGCAGAGCCGGGGAAGATATATAACAGAGCGGCATGATGTAAGCCGTAATTGTAATATCCCCCCAACGGCATGAATGTTCCCTTGTACCCGCCACCACGATATCGGTTTTATTGTAATGATTTGGGATAATAAACTGCAGCTGGACAATACACAAGCTACAGGCGTTGTTATTGGTGTTTTTCATGGAAACTGCCTGCATGGGTGCCAGCGGGCCGATTGTTGGCAAACAACAATAGATCATTGTCAATAATTGAGTTGTTTTTTCTGGATTGTTTGACACTCACTGGTCTATGGTAGCGGTGATCGTCAGCGCGTGCGTTATTGTGTGGTTTGTCAATTGCGATTGGTCATAGACTACATTTTATTGTTTGCTTATCAGTAATAACCGCGATGAGGACTAGTTTTTAGTAGCGCCTGATTATCCGCAACTCGTCTTTTAAACCGAGGTTTTTTCTGTCATGCATACATATTTTGCCCCTGATCTGCCTGCCGGCCTTGAAGCCCTGAACGACCTGGCGCTGGATCTGCGCTGGACCTGGAGCCATGCCGGGGATGAATTGTGGCATACCGTAGATCCTGAAACCTGGGAACGCATCGAAAATCCCTGGTTTCTGGTGCAGAACGTGCCACGGCAACGCCTGGAACAGCTGGCAAGTGACGATCAATTCCGGCAGGAACTGAACCGCCTTTCCGATGAGCGCCGGCGCTACCTGGAGTCACCCGGCCGGTTCAGTGAAGCCCACGCCGGCGCCAACGTTCATTCCATAGCATACTTTAGTATGGAATTTGGTTTGGGTGAGGCATTACCACTGTATGCCGGGGGGCTGGGCATACTCGCCGGCGATTACCTCAAAGCCGCCAGTGATCTGGGGGTACCTCTGGTGGGGGTGGGGCTACTTTACCAGGAAGGTTATTTCCGCCAAATGGTCGATGGTTCCGGACAACAACAGGCTATTTATCCATACAACGATCCATCTACGTTGCCGATCCAGCCTATGATGTCCCCGCAGGGTGGCTGGTTGCGGATAGGGCTGGAGTTTCCGGGCCGCGAGGTAAACCTCAGGGTCTGGCAGGCCAATGTGGGGCGAGTGACTCTTTATCTGCTGGACAGTAATGATCCGATTAATGCACCGGCCGATCGTGGCATTACCGGAAAATTATATGGCGGCGGTCCGGAAATGCGCCTGGTTCAGGAAATTGTATTGGGCATCGGCGGCTGGCGGTTGCTCGAAACCCTGGGTATAGACGTGGATGTTTGCCATCTTAACGAGGGCCATGCTGCTTTCGCGGTACTGGAACGCGCCCGCAGTTATATGAAGCAAGCCGGCGTGTCTTTTTGGGAAGCGTTGTGGACAACCCGTGCCGGTAACCTTTTTACCACCCATACACCGGTAGCGGCAGGCTTTGATCGTTATTCACCGGAGCTGATTGCCAAGTACTTTCCCTATTTTCGAAACTATCTGGTCGATGTCAACGTATCATTGCACGATATGTTAGCGTTGGGTCGGTTACACCCTGATGATGAAAAAGAACCCTTCAACATGGCCTATCTGGCGATGCGCGGCTGCCACATTGCCAACGGTGTTAGCCGTTTGCACGGGGAAGTGAGTCGGCGCATATTTAGCGACCTGTATCCCCGGTGGCCGGTTCACGAAATCCCGGTAAGTCACGTAACCAACGGTGTGCATGTGCCGTCATGGGATTCAGCGTGGGCAGACGAGCTATGGACACGCGCCTGTGGTTCGGATCGCTGGCGGGGTACTACCGAATCCCTGCAGGTCGAGATCGAGGAATTATCCGACGAAAATCTTTGGTCCTTTTGCGCCAGACAAAGATTGGATCTCATTCATCAGACCCGGCAGCGCCTGGCCCGTCAACTGGCGCAGCGCGGAGCCGATCCGCAGACTGTGCGTGAGGCAGAACAAGTCCTGGATCCCAACGTGCTAATCATAGGGTTCGCACGCCGTTTCGCCGAGTACAAACGTCCCAATTTGCTGCTATACGACCAGGAGCGGTTAGTGCGGATGCTAAATCATCCGGAATACCCTGTGCAACTGGTTATTGCCGGAAAAGCCCATCCCGACGATATGCAGGGTAAGGCGCTGATCGGGCAATGGATGGACTTTATTAACCGGCCCGATGTGCGTCACCGTGCAGTGTTTCTTGAAGACTATGACATCGGGTTGGCGCAGGAACTGGTCCATGGGGTGGATCTTTGGATCAATACACCCCGGCGGCCGTGGGAAGCCTGTGGCACCAGCGGTATGAAAGCGTTGGTAAATGGCGGCCTTAACCTTTCCGAGTTGGACGGTTGGTGGGCAGAGGCATATTCTCCTGATGTCGGTTGGGCGCTCGGGGACGGCAACGAGCACGGCGATCCACAATGGGATGCGCATGAAGCCCGGGCCTTGTATCAAATTCTGGAAAAAGATGTCAGGCCCTTGTTCTACCGCCGTGACCCAAAGGGAATCCCAAGAGAGTGGGTGGCGCTGATACGTACCAGCATGGCCCGATTGGCACCACGGTTCAGCAGCAATCGTATGGTACGCGAGTATGTCGAAGAACTGTATCTTCCGCTGACTGCCGCGTACCAATACCGTACTGCTGATAATGGGCGTTTGGGTAGAGAGTTGTTCGCCTGGCACGAGCGATTGCGCCAGCGCTGGCCGACATTGCATTTCGGCGACATTGACATTACCGAGAACGGCGAACGCTGGGTAGTTGCGGCACAGGTATATTTGGGTGATCTGACGCCGGACGATGTGCGCGTGGAACTTTACGCTGATGTGGAGGAGGGTGTGGGAGGCGTGTGTCGTACCATGCACGTTAGCGGCGAGATTGCCGGATCTGTCAATGGCTATCTTTATCACGGAGAGGTCGCGAAAGACCGGCCGGCTGAGCGCTATGTGCCTCGTATCGTGCCGGGGCACAGTGCTGCCGCGGTACCCATGGAGGCTCCATACGTTTTATGGCAACGATAGTCTTTGATGTTCATCGTGTTTCAAATCGTTACCAACATTGAGTATGGTGCCGCTATTTCGGCCTTGGTATTCCCGTGTAGCAGGGTAGTGCCGCGTACACACAATAGTTTAAAGCCAGTAACAGACCATAGACTTTCCAAGAGTGACTTATGAAGCAACGCACAGATGACTTTATCGGTAAATCTTCACAACAAACTGCAAAGATCCTCGATGTAGACGTTCAGCGAGGTCTCAGCGGCTCCGAAGTAGAGAACCGCCGGCAGCGTTATGGCTATAACGAAATACAGGAAAAGGAAGAGCCACTCTGGCACCGTATCTTTCGCCGTTTTTGGGGACCGATTCCATGGATGATTGAAGTGGCGGCTATATTATCCGCTGTCGTCCAGAAATGGGAAGACTTCGTTATTATCACAATTATGCTACTGGTCAATGCGGGCCTGGATTTTTTTCAGGAACATCGCGCTCTAAA
>JASFOJ010000149.1:0-12035 GCA_050116575.1 Gammaproteobacteria bacterium
AGCTGTTCCAGGTTCATTGTTGAATGTGGGTTTCCAAGAGTGGCTGTTATTGGTGTCAATTGAACCGTAGCTTAAGCAACATTGCGTTGTGTTTAAAGAGTCAATAAGCCACGGATGTGTTACGGCCTGAGGCGATAGGGGGGTGACAAGGCAGCTAAGATTCCCTGGCGGTTGGATCCGTGCTTTTCTGTTTGTCGTATAATAATATCAGATTTTAACTATTTCACATATACAAAAATATTAAAAGATTTCTCATGGACGAGTCGAAATAAAGTGAATACACTAACTACTTAAGTAATCCGCAACCTGTCGAAGTGTCTCTATGCGTTATAGACATAACCGCATGTATTTGCTTTTATTTTTTATTTCCGTGGCCGGCTTTGGAAGCTTCACGAATGCCATGGCGGGTAGTATGGCGGCGTCAGAAACAACCAATGCCGTGTCGGGCGGCAATATCAGCGCCGCGACCAGACCGCTGGCATTGCTAGAGTCCAACCTTTTAAAGTTAAAACGTGACCTGTTCCGCGACGCCGTTGACGCCCTCGAAATGGGACAACTGGATAACTTCGAATCTTTAAAGTCGCAGAGCAAGGATTATTTGCTCTATCCCTATCTGGTTTATTATGACCTGCGTAACCGGTTGTCATCGGCTTCCGACGATGAACTGATGTCGTTTATTAACACCTACGATACCACGCCTCTCAGCTATCGTATCAGGACCCAATGGCTTTACCGCCTGGCCGAGGACCAACGGTGGGATCAATATCTCAAGGTTTACAAACATCAGGGCGGGGTGAAATTGCGCTGCGCTTACCTGAACGCGCGCCTGGCCACCGATAACAGCCGTAAGACATTTGACGAAGTACTACGGGCCACGCAGAAATTGTGGTTAAGGGGCAAGGACCATCCCAGTGAATGTAATGAAATATTTCACAGCTTCGAGAAAAGCAAATACCTGACCGGCCCGTTGATCTGGGAGCGCATCGAACTGGCCATGGATCGGGGTAACACTTCGCTGGCCGACGAGTTGAGCAAGAAACTTGGCAGCAAGGGGCGCCGCCAGGTGGCGCTATGGATCAAGGTGCACAAACATCCGCGCAAGTACCTGACATCTCGACAACTGCGCAAACGCGACCTGATCAACCGAAAAATTATTGTCCACGGTGTTAAGCGTCTCGCCCGCCGCGATGCAGAAGACACAAAACGACTTTGGGAATCATCGTTACGTTATAAACGCGGATTTGGCCGCCAGCAACTGGGCGAAATGGATCGTTACATTGCCTTGCGTGCGGCTTACCAAAGTCACCCCAAAGCCTACCAGTGGTTGACGCGGCTGGATAAACGCTGGGTGAACGATACTGTTCGTTACTGGCGCGCAATGAGTGCGCTACGCGACCAGAATTGGCAGGCGCTGCAACAGAGCATCAACGACCTGCCGCAGGATGAAAAGGACGAACCTAAATGGCAATACTGGCTGGCGCGGGCATTGGAGATGCAGGGTGATAAAGAGGCAGCCACTAAACAGTTTCAAACCGTCGCCAAACAAACCAATTATTATGGTTTTCTGGCCGCCGATCGCATCGGTTCGGAATATAGCTTTAACCTGGAACGCTTGACCCGCAATGATGACGAATTAGCGAAAATTGCCAATATGCCGGCGATCAAGCGGGCCAGGGAGCTTTACCTGGTGGGTCAAGCGGACGACGCCCGCCGTGAATGGCGATTGGTCACCCGTAAATTCAACAGCGAACAATTGCACCAGGCTGCGTTACTGGCTCACGATTGGGGTTGGCATTATAACGCCATTATGACCGTTGCTCAGACGTCACATCGCAGCGATTACGATCTGCGTTTTCCCACACCGTATCGGGACCTGGTGCTGGGTAACGCCGACTCCAACGGTATCAGTCCGTCGTTAATCTATGGTATTGCAAGACGGGAAAGTGCGTTTCGTCCCACTGCCCGATCCAGCGTCGGGGCGCTGGGGTTGATGCAGTTGATGCCCGGGACCGCGCGACTGGAATCCCGGCTGTTGGGTCGGCAGCGTCCCACTTACAGTGATATTCTTGATGAAGAAAACAACATCTTGCTGGGATCTTCGTATTTAAAGCGTATGCTGGAACGCTTCGGCGGTAACAATGCCCTGGCAACGGCGGCCTATAATGCGGGTCCCCGGCGAGTGGATTCCTGGATTCCCAAATCCGACACAATACCGTCTGATATATGGGTGGATACACTGCCATTTAAGGAAACCCGCGAATATGTGCGCGCAGTACTGGCCTACGCCACGATTTTCGACTGGCGGCTGGATCAAAAAATAACAAGGATTTCGTCGCGCATGTATGATGTTATTTCAAAAGATGCGTTGACTGCAATGAACTCCATCAACTGATCCCGTTGTTGCAACCTGCAGCTACAGCCGGTGGTTAGCGCTCTGATCACCGGTGAAAATGGCTACCGTAATATTGCTCCAAGAAATAAGTGAAAGACGCGGAGCAACCCCCCTAACCGGCATGCGACCATATCCCCAATAACCCTCATGTAATCCCATATCCCCCTAAACAGCCATTTGCATCCGGATTTAAAGAAAAGAGAGTAACCAACAGCAAGCAACGGGTTGTAGTTGTTGGCAGGGACAATGAAAGACGAAAGTCTGACCAACGTTTGGCGACAACGTGTGGTGAGAATGTGCCAATGATAACCGGGGAACAAAGTGGGTAATCTTTTACAAAATTGTTACGCCATCTGGCGATGAACGAAACTATGCTATTTGTGTTCGGCATATTTGATTTTGCAATTTTTATTGGTATTATTCGCGGCGGCTGGATTTATTAAATAAACGTTGCGGCGTGACTTACTGTTCCACTGTTCCGTTTAGCGTTCAGTTTTCAGAATATCGATCAGGTTAAACAGTTTCTCGATCAGGTAAAAAATCTAACGTCCAAAGCGGTTCGACAATCGTGTATGGTGAGGCAATCGTGCACAGTGCGTGCATAATGATAGTGTATAATACGGTATCTAACATGATGTATAAGGAGTTTTGAGTGGAAAACACAAAGGTTTATGTGAAAGACAGCAGCATACATGGCAAAGGATTGTTTGCTAAAAAGCCCATTAAGGCTGGTTCAGTGATTGGCGAAATCAAGGGCAAACCCGCCAAAAACGACGGACCCTATGTTCTATGGCTGGATGACGACGATAAGGCCATTGAAGTTCAAAATATCTTTAAATACATTAATCATAATCATAAACCGAATGCAGTTTATTACGATGACCTCACCGTGGTGGCCCTTCGTAATATCAAGAAAGACGAGGAAATTACTCATCACTACGGCGATATGTGGGAAGACGACTAAGCCACCAATGTTACCACCGGGAGCCTGACAGGCGCATTGGCGCTTGTTAACCCATACTTGTTTCCCAGACAACGTGATTGACCCGGTACCGCGCCGGTGCCGGGCAACTTGTTGCTCATTCCTGTTACCCGAGTGTTATTTTTGAACCTTTCCGCTGATCAGCGACAGATTTGCAGGGTGGCGGATTACGCAATACTGCTGTGGGGAGAAATGGTGCCCCGAGAAGGATTCGAACCTTCGACTTCACCCTTAGGAGGGGTGCGCTCTATCCAGCTGAGCTATCGGGGCCCGCAGAAAAAACACCGCGACTTTTAGCCTATCCCATTATCCTGTCCCGTTCATGCGCCTGACGGATAGGGGGATCCCGCGCTATCGGGGAACAGCATAAAACAGGATGATTAAAATTTCCAATATTGGTGGGTATGCACCGTAAAACCGCACAAGCAGGCGAGGGATGGATATTGTGAACCTTTCTGGCCGGGATTGCCTTTTTGTGGTGTGTTATTTGTCAGATGGATGTTCGCAGTCTTTCATTGAACGTACGACCTTGTCGACGACATCGTCGCTGACCGTATCATCGCGCCTGAATTTGCTCAGCGACTGGATAGTTAACTGCAATTGATCCATGTATCGCCTGCAATTTTCGCAAAGGAGCAAATGCATCTTGACTTTTACCCGTGTAATAAACCGCAGTTCCCGGTCAAGGTAGCTATTGGCGTTTTCTGTGATTTCCTTACAACTTAACATTGGTATTTTGTTTCTCTATTCCAGGGTAATTCGGTTCCCGATCATTTTATGGCTTGTTACCAGAGCCTTGCTGATCAAAGCCCTCGTTTCCAAAGTCCTCGTTTCCAGAGCCCTCGTTTTCAAAATAAGTGTCAATAACTTCCCGTATCCGGCTACGTGCGCGGTGTAACAGCACTCTACCATTAGACTCCGAAACCTCCAAAATCTTACAAATTGTCTCCATATCCAGGCCCTGAATATCGCGCAACGTAATTACCGCTTTTTGCGGCGCTGGTAACTCCTTGAGTGCCTTGTCAATATGATCCTGAAGTTGGCTGCCAGACAACAAGGAATCCGGCGTGTCGGCGTGCCATACCGAGGGCGGGCTGGCCCAGTGGCCGGTACTATCAAAGTGCTTGTCGCTAATCATGGGGGTACCGTCATTGGCGATGTCGTCAAAATTGACGGTTCGGGATTCGTGCCGTAACCGGCTTTTGGCACAGTTACTGGTGATGCGCAAGATCCAGGTCTTTAGACTGGACCGACGTTCAAATTTGGGTAATGCCCGCAGCACGGCTACCCATGCTTCCTGGGCAACTTCATCGGCGATGGCGTCACCCACAATGGAACGGGCAACATGAACCATAATGCCGTGATAGGCACGTACGACCTGTTTATAAGCGGTTTCGTCGTTATCTAAGAGCTTGGGAATTAGCTCATCGTCAGTAGGCAGGCTTTGATTTGACAAGGTCCGGTCCTTTTTGCACAAATTATTTCGGCGCTGTGTAACATTCTTGCCTGTCAGGTTACTAATAAGTTTTAACGCAATTATCACAAACGGGCGTTGAAAAGTCTTCCCGGCTTATCCGCTGTCGGATCAATTAACCTGTGCCAGGATTGCACACGGTTCCTGGCCAGTTACGGGGATAGCGATGGACAACACAGCAAGGCTGATCGTAGTAGCACTTGCGTCGTTCCTGCGTTTGGTTGACTCCACGGCATTTTGCGATAGCATGATCCGGTAATAAAATATGGCTCATAAATGGTCAATTGATGCCGGTGTGTCATGGGAGCAATCACCATTGCGACAGTAAATTATAAAGTAGACAATACATGATAAAGCATCGCGCAGCCAGTTGAGATCGTTTTCAATTTGCGGTTGTCTCGACGCCAAAACGCAGCATATGCAGCATATTAAGGACGAGGCATCGTGCCAGTTGCCCATTTGACCACCAAAACCAGGATACATTATGCAGGACACTTTACCGCTACTTGAAAATACGACCTTTCCGCCATTAAAGCGCGGCAAGCTGACCACGGTTCAGGTCAACGTGGGATATCTCTGTAATCAGCAATGCCTGCATTGCCATGTAAACGCGGGACCCAAGCGTAAGGAAATCATGGACCGTAAAACCGCGCGACAAGTGCTGGATTATACGCTGGGTAGTGGCGCCACAATCATGGACTTGACGGGGGGTGCGCCCGAACTCAATCCCCATTTCCGGTGGTTGGTGGGCGAGGCATGTCGCAACGGCATTAATGTCATTGACCGTTGCAACCTGACGGTTCTACAGGAACCCGGCCAGGAAGATCTGGCGCAATTTCTCGCTGACCACAACGTTGCCATCACCGCGTCCTTGCCCTGTTATCTTGAAGAAAACGTGGATGGCCAGCGGGGAAAGGGCGTATTTGGGAACAGTATTCGTGCTCTGCAAACGCTTAATGCATTGGGTTACGGCCGCAAAGACAGCCATCTGCAATTGAACCTTGTGTATAATCCCGTGGGTCCTTATCTGCCGCCCCCACAACACAGCCTGGAAACCGATTACAAAAAACATTTGTATGATAACTACGGCGTCGAGTTCAGTTCGTTGCTCACCCTGACCAATATGCCCATCCAGCGCTTTGGCAGCACGTTGATCTCCAAGGGCGAGTTTGAGCGATACATGTCGTTGCTGCGTGACGCCCATCAGGACAGCAATCTTGATAATGTCATGTGCCGGTCGTTGATCAGCATTGACTGGCTGGGTTATGTTTATGATTGTGATTTCAATCAAATGTTGAAACTGCCAATGATCATGGACAGTAAACCCAAAACTCATATTACCGACCTGATGGGCAAAGACCTGCGTGGAAATTCTATCGTGGTAATGGATCATTGTTACGGCTGTACTGCCGGCCAGGGTAGCAGCTGTGGTGGCGCGTTGTTGTAGCCCGACGCAGGCAGGTTAGCCAATGCATCACACTATTAATTACGAATTATATCTTCGCAGGTATGTGGACCATTATTGCCACATGGATATTGTTAAAGTATTGATATCGTGACCGGTGGCTATACATTTCAATATCCCGATGCCCGGTTACTGATATTTACCAAGGCACCGGTGCCGGGACAGGTCAAATCCCGCCTTGTCCCGGATTTGGACGAATCAGCCGCGGCACAACTGCATCGTTTAATGACATTGAACGTGGTGGCAATGGCGGTCGACGGCGCCATTTGTCCCGTCGAGTTGTGGTGTTATCCTCATAGCGAACATTCGTTTTTTCAGAATCTCCAACAACGCTTTTTAGTGGAACTGCACGTGCAGCAGGGTGCTGATCTGGGCGAGCGGATGTTTCAGGCAGCGGACTATACATTGCAGCACGCGAAACAGGTTGTGATTATTGGCAGCGATTGCCTGCAATATACGGCCGCGTATTTTGCTCATGCCCTGCGACAATTATCCTGCGAACAATGTGATGTGGTGATCGCGCCGGCGCACGATGGCGGATACGTTTTGTTGGGAATGAACCGGATCGACAAGCGCCTGTTTCAACACATTGCCTGGGGAAGCCATCAGGTTATGGAGCAAACACGCGATGCATTGCGGCAATTGCAATGGCGCTGGCAGGAGTTGCCAACTCTGAGGGATACCGATGTTAAGGCAGACCTGTTACATATCATGTCGCACAGGCATCAATATCGCCCCGATAGCGAAATTGATAACCTGTTGCAACACTCTATTTCCGGCAGCCCAAAAATACGTTAAATGACGGCTTCACCTTGTGCAAAGCAAGCCAACATTAATATCTTCCAACGTTATTCAGCACAGTGTGGATCTTGCCGCAGACCTGTTGCTGCGTTGCTGTTTTCGTGGCACAAAACCAGTTGCTGATTATGCTGAGAAATATTAGCTTTTCTTCCCGTATAGCGCTGTTTCAAACTGCAGAAATTTATCCGCAATTGAGACGGAATCAATCACATATTCGCCAGTGACGATGGCCATGCGGATATCATTGCGGCGCTGAAAGTCCACTTCAGGAAGACGTGCGATATGTTGTTCCATCAGTTGCAGCTGTTCCGCCATATTTTTAGCGATTTTACGGTCTTCCCGGGGCAGGGACAGATCGCGCCGGTAAACAAATCGCTCATTGCTACGATGAATCCCGATAGATTTTGTTGATTCGTTTGTTCCAGTTGACAGGTTTTTCATGCGCCACACTCCTTGCAGTTTTATATGCCGTTGGCATTGCGGTCTCGCCGATGCCCGCCGCTCAGGGGCAAAGGTCAATCAGCCAAGATTTCGTCTATTGCTATCAATAGCGACGGTTTTCCGGCTTTCTTTAGAATGAATTTGTAACTTATTGTTATACAAGTAAAGTACGGAATATTGACCCTCCATTATGAACAATAATTAGCCATATTTTGTAGCTTTAACGGCTGTTGTCCGGTTGGTTGCTGGTGGAAACAAGGGTCAAGAATAAGGTGCAAAGTGTCGATAAATTAACTGGATATTCATTCTAACCAACGGGTGTACAACATGGCTAACGTACTACAGGACGTCGACCGGCGGACCCAGATCGTGGGTGAAAACCGCCTGGAATTGTTGCTGTTTCGATTGCGCGGCGATCAGACCTACGGAATCAATGTATTCAAAGTTCAGGAAGTCATTCGGTGCCCCAAACTGACCCATGTGCCGCAATCCAACGAAATTGTGCGTGGTATTGCCAATATGCGCGGTAAAACCATTCCGGTAATCGATCTGGGTATGGCATTGGGTTACCCACCCATTGAGGATCAGGATAACACCTATATTATTATTGCCGACTATTATCGCAGCGTGCAGGGATTCCTGGTAACCGGCGTGGATCGAATTGTGAACCTCCATTGGGAAGAAATTTTACCGCCTCCCAAGGGGTCGGGTGGTAGCCATTATCTGACAGCGGTCACCAACGTCGACAACAAGATCGTTGAGGTTATTGATCTGGAAAAAGTATTACACCAGATCGTTGGCATCGACACCAAAGTCTCCAATGACGTGGTAACCAATGTCGAAGAACATGCAGCCACCATCAAAACCGTATTGGTAGCGGATGATTCCACCGTGGCCAGGAAGCATATAAAGCGCACCCTGGACCAGATTGGCATTAATTGTGTTTTGGTAAAAGACGGCAAGGAAGCATTGGAATACCTGGAAACCATCGTTGGAGATCAGAAAGATAGTGTAGAGAAGAATCTGTCTGTAGTTGTCTCGGATATAGAAATGCCCAATATGGACGGATACACCTTAACAACGATGATCCGGCAAAACCCGAAATTAAAAGACCTTCACGTGATTCTGCACACCTCGCTTAGCGGCATTTTTAATCACGCGATGGTCGAGAAGGTAGGCGCCAACGAATTTGTACCAAAGTTCAATGCGAATGACCTGGCAAATGCTATTATCGCCGTTGTGGACAGGCCGGTTACGGACCATGCCGCCTGATGTGGATACGATCAATAACCTAAAAGATTAAAGAGAGTGATCACGGCACCTATTTCGCCTGATGAATACGAGTCCTTCCGGGAGTTTCTGGAAGATGCTTCGGGCATCGTCCTGGGAGACAACAAGCACTACCTGATTACCAGCCGCATCAACCGGCTGATGGCCGAATTGTCCATTCCATCTTTCAGCGATTTACTGGAGAAGGCACAGCAGGACAGCCGGCTGCGCCAGCGTATTATGGACGCCATGACGACCAATGAGACGTCCTGGTTCCGCGATGTGTATCCCTATGAGTTCCTGAAGGAAAAATTCTATGCGGAACGCGCCCGGCAACGCGACAAGGAGCCGGTGCGCATCTGGTCGGCGGCATGCTCGACGGGGCAGGAGCCTTACTCGGTCAGTATTGCCACCAATGAATTTATGGTTAAAAATCCCGGCTTCTTTTCCGCTGACGATATTCAAATCTGGGGCACTGATATCTCCAGTAAGGCGCTGCAACATGCACGTGCCGGCTTATACGACGATGTGGCGCTGAGCCGCGGCATGTCGGCGGAGCTGCGCAAACGTTATTTCCGCCAGGAAGGTAACCAATGGCAGGTTTCCGATAATGTTAAAAAGCGGGTCAACTTTCAGGAATTGAACCTGAAAACCGGCTTTGCGTCGCTGGGCAGATTTGACATCATCTTTTGCCGCAACGTATTGATTTATTTTTCTGCCGACCTGAAAGCCGACATCATGTACCGCATGGCCCAGTCCCTCAAACCCAATGGCTACCTGGTATTAGGCGGTTCGGAAACCATATCGGGCTATTCTGAAGCTTTTGATATTCTGCGCTGGAAATCCGTTGGCGTTATTTATCAACTGAAAAACGGTAAAAACAATTTTCGTTTCGGCTGAGCGCCACTGACCCTGTCTTTGTCCACCCCAAAGCTTCCCCGGTAACAATCGTCTTGCCGTTACCCGGCTGACCATTGCCATCGCATTGTTATGGGTGTGCCCAGATGTTAAATAACCTATTGTTTTAACTATAAATGTCAGCTTTGGCATGGCCGTTGCTCTACAAGCGAAAGAGCGCAGCGGCTGCCGCCGGGCGCGCCGATACAACCAATAGTAATTACTACTGACAACAAGCGATGTGAAGATGACTGTTTCATTGCGTTCCAATCTGGCTTTAAAGGCGTCGACGCTGGTTGGCAGGTTTGTTTACGTGCCTTCCAACTACATGGTTTTCAGCAACAATGAAACCGTCAACGCGCTACTTGTACTGGAACATGACGACAGTGAGGTGGTGATCTTCGTGGAAAATGAAAACGGTGACACGATTTTGTGTAAACCGCTGGGGTGTTTCTCGTCAGGAGATATTCCCCTGGAGTTTGATCCCCTGGATGCTGATGAGGTCAACCTGGGCTATGGTAAATACCTGTTGCGGGCGGAAGCCAGGAGTGGCGGGCGCACGCAAATGATACCGACCTATATCATGGCCGTCGTGGAAAGCGTCAAGCTGGGAGAAAAAGGGCAGGAGCCGGTACTGAATTTGCAACATAAACAGTCTGTCGAACTCTCGAAAGTTCGGATTATTCTCTAGCAAAGGCGGTACTCAGAAACAAAGGCAACATCCAGAAAGAAGCAAAGCAGTAGCAATAAAGCAGTTACGTGACGGATGCGGTAACACCAGGGACGGTGAATCTATATGGTACGCCAATAAAAACAGAAAATCGTTTTAGGCAGGGAATCAGTGGCCACGGAAGGCTGTTTCTCTGGGTTCGATCGCAGTGTCGTCGCAAGCTAGATACCGGATATCGCGCCCCATCGTTTTTCCCTCTTTTTTATCTTCTTGTTCTATTAATCAAGCTTAAGGTTCCGGGATGGGAACATTGGTCTGCGACAGTCTAACCCGGAAATTATGGGAGATACCACTCGCATCAGCGGAAGTACATAAATAATCGTAGAACACGATGCCCACTTCCGGGAAAACGAATGCCTGACCCTCATAGCTGGCTCCCCGGGTAGTGCACGCGCCGCGGAAATCAAACAACAAATTATCAAAATTTGCCGTGATAGAGCCGGAAAAATCCAGACGAAGGGTGTTAAACCGGCCAACGTTTGTGTCGATAACGGCATCGCCGGAATAGGTTACACTTTCGGCAACGGTCATGGCGACGCCCTGGTCGCAGTTATTGGATGTCGTTTCACAACCACGCATATATCTGAAGTCAATACTATCGTCACCGGTCACGGGTACTGGCGAAGCCATATATACAATTGGGTTAAGGGTAGTGGTAACGTCGTCGGAACTTGTGCGAAACAGTTCCCCGCCACTTGTTGCTGCAAGAACCTGTAACGATCCATTGGAATTTTGCTGGATGTAACGGTTGGTCGTATATGACGTACTGCCCAGCGTCAAAGTAGTGACCTCAAGAAAGATATCGGGTATAAAACCGCTTTGACTGAACGGTTCTGGTAGGGTATCCGCAGTGTATTCTACCTTGAGTGTCCCGGTAACAGTCCTGGAAGTACCATCTATATTCGTGATTTGCCCCGTAATGTCATAAAGATAAAAGTCACCGCTCACAATAGTCCGCACATCGTTGGTGGTGCGGTTAATGGTTGGTGGTGTATCGCCTTCGCTCACCAGACATCCACCCACCAGTGACATCGCCACCAGTAAAGACGTTATCCTCAATACGCGTTTCAATCCTGATTTATCCATAAATGACGGTGCCCCAAAAAATGTGTGATGATTTCACTGATTACTATAATAATAAATAGCGGCGCAATTCACAGATCATTAAAATTTGACAGCGAATTGAGCTATTGGTTGTTGGACGCAATGCAAAACAACAACTTAAGCGGTGCCAGGGGAGATTGTAACGAAAAAACCCCGGAGAGCATACACTTCCGGGGTTTGGACGATTCCGTATCAGGAACAAAAGGTTAACGCTTATGCGGATACCTTTTTTTCTTCCTGTTCCTGGTTCTCGTGATAATTTTTGATCGCTGCCTTGATGGCGTCTTCCGCCAGTACGGAGCAGTGTACCTTTACCGGTGGCAGCGCCAGTTCTTCGGCAATTTGGGTATTCTTGATCTCGCTGGCCTCGTCGAGGCTTTTGCCTTTGACCCACTCCGTTAACAGTGAGCTGGAGGCAATGGCCGAACCACAGCCATAGGTTTTAAACCGGGCGTCTTCGATAATACCGTTATTACTAAC
>JASFOJ010000150.1:0-11994 GCA_050116575.1 Gammaproteobacteria bacterium
ACGTAGTTGTGAGCGTCAATGCCGATTTTGGATAGTGTATATTGAGTTTGACGTGAAACGGATAATAGCCATCAAGGAACTTTCGGAAATACGGACCGTTGCGCAACGTATATTCGCCTTGTTTACCCGGTTTGAGAATCTGCACATCCGCCAATACGCAAAGTGACGCGCCTCGGTCAATATCTTCCATCTGCACCGATTGGTTTTCGATCCACGCCTTACCCATGCCGAAATAATGCTCGAGACGCAAATTGCGCATGTGTTTGTACTTGTAAACGATTTCTGAGCGTCCTACCGGATCCAGGTTATTATGGCACTGATGCAGTGTGACCCATTGGGTTTTCAGACTGTCGTCGGAGATAGTTATCGTGTTGGTAACGGTATGTACCGCCTTGTTTTTTGGAGGTTGGTCGAGAAATTCCAGTTCACCTTCGTTAACCTGCAAGGCCTTTTCTTCCAGGTCGCCCTCGAACCATTCTTCCAACTGCTGTTGTTCATCTGGTTGCGATGGGCTTTGCCCCGCGAACGCCAAAGGCGGAACAACTATCAGCGACATGATCAGGGCAGCGCGTGTACAGGTCATTGCGTGTGTCATAGTACTAACCGCAGTTACTTATTGATTGAAACTATGTCCATTGAAACTGTGAATTAACCCCGTTATTGCATCAATAAATAGACAACGCTGATTCAGTATCGATATGTAAAATGACGCATGCTCCCGTTAATCCTCAAATTTACGGCAATAAGCGCGTCGTTTTTTATTTTCCTGGCGAAACCGCGCCTTTACGGGGTGTTTGATGCAATAACGGAGTTAATATATATAATTACCCTCAGCAAGTATATACGTGCTGTTATGGACAGCGGTTTTAGGGTGGGCCATTGAATACAACAACGCTACAACCGGTAAAAGGCACTTACCTGTTGATTTTCAAAGCAAACAAACCTTTTCGGTGCCGGGTGGGTAAGTTGGGGCAGTTCGTGGCCCGTCCCGGGTTTTACGCTTACGTAGGTAGCGCCCAAGGACCGGGCGGGGTGGCTGCAAGAATCAGTCATCATCTGGCGATTGCTGCCAGACCGCACTGGCACCTGGATTATGTGCGCCCACATCTTCACCCCATAGAGGTTTGGTGTAGTTATGCGTCTACGTCCAGGGAACACCAGTGGGCACATGCGTTAACGCAATTTTCAAGTGCCGGGGTTCCTTTGCCGGGCTTTGGGGCGTCAGACTGTCGCTGCGAAGCGCATCTGGCGTATTTTGACAAGCTTCCCCCTGCAAACAGGATTAAAACACTGCTGCTTGCACAGCCCGCTGTTACTGCGGCGGATAACCCGTACTATGATGCCTCGGGCAATGACCATAAACCGCCAACCGGCATGGCGGTAGAGCGTATCAAACTGAACGCTGTAAAAGAATTGGCGTTACCTGCAACGGGGTTGGAACAAAACGACTAGTGCTCTTTACGCCTGATTTAAACCACAAAATTAATAATATGTAATCACACGCTTACAATATAATACGATACGCCGGCAACGCTTCGTGGCAGTTTTCCCATTATTGCTGTAATAAGTCCTGTAATACGGACTGCTAAGTTCGCTTCGAACGATGGGTTTATGTTTTCTTCAGCCTGTTCGATTTTCGGGAGCCAGGTGAGGAGGTTATCTGAGGTGAAATCCTGGTGTACAGGGGGTACAAACGTCGAAGTGTTTTGTTAGGAGGGGAATCGAACATGAACTGACAAGTTATGCGTCAGCTTATGCATCAGCGGGGTTAACTCGCCGGTGATGAAGTTGTCGCAGCCGCGAATATCCGCCATCCGCGGCCCTGACCCATCATTGTGGCGCTGCTATGCCAATCGAACAAAACAACAATGGGGGGATTCAGGGTACGCCGGATGGACAGATTAATTAAGTTCAGAATAGTAGGATTAACCATGGTCCCATCAAGTAATGACGAGCGGTCGTTAGCGTAACGGTCGTTACGTTAAATTATCCTTACACTATTTCGATGTGTGATTTTTAATGGTGGATTTTTCTATCAGTAAAGGATATTTGTAACCGAAACCAAAATCGGTATCCAGCACGACAGTACCCTCGATTGTGATTTCATCGCCAATTTTGGCTGTTTGCGCGCTGGTGATGGTCAAATCGTTGGTGCCTTCACCGCCTGAGCCATCCTGGATATGCAGAAAGTTGCGTTTCATAATGCCATTGTTAACTTTAACCACTTTGCCGCGAACCTGTACTTGTTTGCCTTTAAGCTGGGCCATTTCCTTGTAAACGCCTTCGACGGTTTTTTTGACCGAATCGGCCCATGCAAAACCACTGAAAAGGACGATGACCAATCCTAATATAATAATTATTTTGTTGCGTAACATTACTTATCTCCTGGCTATTTGAAGGGCATTTGTAACACAAAAAGACCGGGATTTACAGTTGAAATATCCTATTTAAAACAGTAAGTTGTCAGGCATATCCGGTGGACTTAAAGCGACCCGGAAAAAATGTCCGGCTGGCAACAGATTTTGGTGCAGAAGCGTTTTTAGGAGTATTCAGCAGACGTTTCGGTTTGGGGAGCGTTGGGTTAGTTAGAGGGGGCGTCGATAGGGGCGGGCAGCAGGGATAAACCAAATGACATTTCATTTCTGTGATGCAGTTAATAAAGTGAATCAAAGAATCAAACGACTTTTGTTCCAGGGAGGAATATCCACTAAAATATCGGTGGGGCCGGTAACCACATAATAAATACAAGAAAATAATGATGGAGTAATATTGGTATCCATGATTCACGTCGTACAACTAAGCGATCCCCACCTTTTTGCAGACCCCGGTGGCCGATTATACGATATTAATACCCGTGACACGTTGTGCTCCGTAATCCGGCATGCTCAATCCCAACTGCCTGCCATCGACCTGTTGCTGGTAACCGGCGATTTGGTTCACGACGAAACCGAAGCCGGCTACAAGGACTTGCATAAATTGATTCAATCCGTCGAAGCGCCGGCGTATTTTTTGCCGGGTAATCACGATAACCCGGCAATGATGCAAAAGGTGTTGCCCAATACCACCCACAATGGGCTGGTGTGCGCGGAACGGGATAGCTGGTTGATCATATTGCTGGATTCATCGGAGCGGGGAAGGGTGGAAGGAGTGCTGACCCCGGCAACGCTGGACAGGCTGGCTGAATTGCTGACCACCCATGATCAAAAACATGTGTTAATCGCCCTGCATCATCACGTGATTGATGTTAAATCCCCATGGCTGGATGCATTGAACCTGCGTAACAATATGGAGTTTTTGACGTTGCTAAAGAGGTTCCCCAACGTTCAACTGGTTGTTAATGGTCACATTCACCAGGAACTGGATGTACAGCGCGACCACATACGGTTTCTGGGGTCACCGGCTACCTGTTTTCAGTTTACGGCTAATCGTGACAATGCCGGTATTGATACCGCGCCGCCCGGCTATCGGCATATTGTATTACAGGACGACGGTCGCATCGAAACGGCCGTACACTATGTTCATGGTGGCTAATCATCAGCGTTGACGGGAAGGGCGACGTTATTCGTATCGTTCAAAGGGCAATTCCATGGCAAACAGCAGGTATTTCATAAACGGCCCGGCCGCTTTGAATGCTCGATCCACTTCCTGAATAAACTGCGGCGTTAATGCCAGTTCCGGGTCTGCGTGTTGTAATACAAAGAAGCTCTTTAGCTTCAGGTCCTCAATATACGGATGTTCTTTGTCAAAACCCCGTGGCGGACGTTTTAACCGTTCCCCCTGTATCTCACCAAAACGTTTGCGGAACGTGGAGTTGTGAGTAATGTGTTCCCAGGTGCCGGGATTTTCGACGATGGTGGTGCGGATTTTTTCGAGCACCGGATTGGCTGGCTTCCAGACGCCACCGCCAAAAAATACAGAGCCCGGCTCAAGGTGAACATAAAAGCCAGGTGCATGCGCATCTTTGCCGGCTTCATGGCGAAAATGACAGGCAATGTGTTGCTTGTAAGGGCGTTTGTCCTTGGAAAAACGGGTATCGCGATAAATACGGAACATGGAGCCACCGTGAGGCCGGGGGTCGGCCACGAAGCGAATAGCCATTCGATCAAACCGAACGCCCATGGCCGCAACGAATTCTGTCATGGGTTGTACCACCGACTCGCGGTAGCGGGTCTTGTTGGCGTGAAACCATTCGCGATTATTATTTTTTGCCAGCTGCTTGACGAACTGGAACAAGTCTTTGGGAAATCCATTAAACCGGGCAGACACGAATATTCACCTCTTTTAAATACATGAGGATCGCGTCAGTCGTCCCAGGGACGCCGAATCCGTGGCAGTAAAACGACCAGGGTGAGCACCGACGCGGCCACCGAGGCGAGCAATACTATAAATACGCCGCCGCCGCGCTGACCAACCGGGACGCTGTACTGGTACAGGGTTTGGGCGGTAACGGCGGCAAAGACAAAAAACGCGGTGACCAGAATGGGAATAATGAAACTGGCAATGACCAGCACGATTCGCGAATGCCGGATATCGCTTTTACCATTTTTGCGCCGAATAGCGAAAATTCCATAAACGATGGCGAGCGTAAACCCCGTCAACAGCGCGCACAGAGCTGCGAAGATAGCAATGGACATGAAAATGTTATAATAACGATAATTTTTATCTGTGATTGTGGCCGGGATTGCGTCTCCGGTCCGGTGGGCTTCCGCACAAATAGATGCTAATTCGTGGATGCCAATGGCGAAACCGCAATGTTATTATAGCGTTTAACCGATGTCTGATTCATCCCTGATCCCGGACGGTGAAAATCTGCGGCGGGCTATCCGCTGGATTGCCGAACAGCCCCGCCACGACAGCAAAACCGTTGAAACTGCCAGTGTGAAGTTCGATTTGACGCCGTTGGAGGAGGCCTTTTTACTACGCCACTTCAGGGTCTCCCGTGACGATGATGCGTGATGCCCGGGTTTGGCGGCGAGTCAACGGCGACTGGGCGCGGAGACAGCATTAATTAATAGAGTTAAGCTAATGATTTTGTGATAAATAGTCAAAGTCTAACCAGTAACCAAAAGGATACACAATGAGTGATAAATGGACAGTCTATTTGTCCGGTGAAATCCACTCCGACTGGCGCGAGCGGGTATTACAGGGCGCCCAGCAGCAGGATTTGCCGGTCCGGTTTCTGAGCCCGGTAACCGACCACGCCAGTAGCGATGATTGCGGGGCCCGGATCCTGGGGGAAGAAAGTGAGCCATTCTGGCGCGACCATAAGGGTGCAAAAATCAACGCCATTCGGACCCGGATCTTCATAGAGAAAGCCGACATCGTGGTTGTCCGGTTCGGCGATAAATACCGCCAATGGAATGCCGCCTTTGATGCCGGCTACGCAGCCGCCCTGGGTAAATCCGTTGTTACCCTGCACGATCCGGAGTTGACCCATGCGCTCAAAGAAGTGGATGGGGCGGCGCTGGCCACGGCACAAACGCCGGAACAGGTAGTGAACATTCTACACTACGTCATTACCGGCGAACTGGTCTAAACACGTTGCTGTCCCGATCTGCATGAACCAAAAACGAACGGCAAGTACTGTAAAAATACTCAGTGGCGGAATCGGGGACTACCCGATCAAGCTGGAACTCATTGCCAAACGGCTGATTGTATCTGTTTACCAGCAGCATCTGCTGGGCAAGGGCAGTCACATTCCCTGCTGGATTTTCGTTACCCAGGGAATGGCCGCCTACAAACAAAAAGAATTCGTATTGGTTTTGCGGTTAAAAAAGGGGGAAAACGGTAAAACTTTTCCCAAAGCCCCACTGCAGCTTTTTATGTTTCTCTACAAGGCGGTGGCACAAAAAAAGCGTTTCCATATCGGTGATGTAACGCGATTGGGCGAAAAGGGATTAATGGGGTTTAAAGGACTGGGATACACTTTTGAACTCCTTGACACACACGATCTGCAACTACCCGAGCGTTATTTGTCCTGTATATTACTGTCTACCGAGGAGACCATGGCGGCCCTGGCGTCCGGTTTTACCCGTGTGCTTGCCCGCCTGGGCTATGAGATGAACCGCTTTCCCATCAATCCCTGGAACGATCTGGAACGCAGCAGTTTGCGTATGCAAACCGTACTCAAGCAAAGTGAGTTCCGTGATCTTAACGCTATTTCGATAAAACACAGCTCTGTCAACCTGGTAGGCGGGGACCGCGTGGTACTGGTGCTGACGCCTGCCGTCCAGGGCATGGTGGCAGAATTCATTAAACAGCAGGCAAGCCAAACCCGGCTGGGATTCATTACCCAATTGCTCCCCTATCATGAAGGTACGCTGGTATGGTTGCCGGACAAGGATCTTATTGAAATGAATATGCATCCGGATGCTGAAGGCAGTTTGATTGCCGGCAGTTTTTTGGTAATGATGCGCGGCGAGCAGACCGGGGCCAGCATGATGGAGGAAGGTTTTAACATGCAATTTGACGCCGAATCATGGCAGGCGTTTTGTAATGCTGTTGCCCGTAAGCAAAACCTGACGCTTGCCCCGCAAGGCGGTGAGATGGAATTCAGCCTGGTCTGGAATACCGCGGCGGATCCGGAAAAAATGCCCGGTGTAAATATCCAGGGTGGGCTAGCCGGCGAACAAAGCACGGGCAAGGGCGTTGGCGGCAACTGGCTGTCAACCATGAAAAATTTGTTTAAACGGGATTAGTCATTGAAAATACAACATTTGTCGCCATATATAGGCATAACGGGGGGAGTATTTTACCCATTGAGACGATGGTGCTGTTAACGGTTCCCGCCGATATGTTATGGTTTTTTACATGCAGAGATTTGGATTTCGATCCAGGTATATATTCACACAGCTCTATTCAAAAATTCGTTAAATTTTGCGAAAATCAAAATATAAACAACATGATGTATAAGACAAGTTCTCTAATTGAGACCATTGGGCACGGTTATTAGACACAGTTGTCGAACAAGGGTGCTGAAAAAGAAGTGAGTTATGAGTTATGTCAATGAGTAAAGCTGCCGACATTCCTGCAAAATTGCGAGACGAAATCGTTGCGCTGGCCGAGCACGCACCGAGACCGGCGGTAACAACCGCTGATCAATCGGCAAAACTAATCAGCCGTATCAAGGCGCTGCTGAAACAGGAAAACGCCGTCATTATTGCGCACTATTATACGGATGAGCAGCTTCAGATCCTCGCCGATGAAACCGGCGGGCACGTTGCCGATTCCCTCAGTATGGCGGATTTTGGTAACCGCCATCCGGCGACCACGTTGGTCGTTGTGGGGGTAAAATTTATGGGTGAAACAGCCAAGATTCTGAACCCCGAAAAACGTGTGCTCATGCCGGATCTCGATGCAAACTGTTCCCTGGATCTGGCTTGTCCGGCGAAGGAATTCAGTGCATTTTGTGATGAACACCCTGATCGCAAAGTCGTTGTTTATGCCAACACCAGTGCCGCGGTTAAAGCGCGCGCCGACTGGGTGGTTACTTCCTCCAACGCGGTAGATATCGTCAATCATCTCAAGGAGCAGGGCGAAAAAATTATTTTTGCCCCCGATAAGCACCTGGGCCATTACGTACAGCAACAGACCGGCGCTGACATGATTAACTGGCAGGGCTTTTGTGTAGTGCACGACGAATTCCGTGCCCAGGAGTTAAAAGAATTAAAAGCAAAAAATCCTCACGCTGAAGTGCTGGTGCATCCGGAATCACCGGAAGATGTGATTGAACTTGCCGATGTGGTGGGATCAACCACCAAACTTATCAATGCCGCACGGGAATCAAAAGCCGATACCCTGATCGTGGCGACGGACTATGGCATATTCCACAAAATGAAAGAAGCGGCCCCCGGCAAAAAACTGCTGGTTGCGCCCACTGGCGGCACCAGCCCCACCTGTTCCATGTGTGCTCATTGTCCCTGGATGGCAATGAACAGCCTGGAAAAACTGGCCAGCGTGCTGGAAACCGGTGCCAACGAAATCCATGTTGATGAAGCCATTCGACAAAAAGCCGTGATTTCTATTCAACGCATGCTGGATTTTTCCAAGCAACACGCCAAGGTCAAAACGCCATCTACCCCTGAACCGGTGAGCGCCTGATCGCTCATCGACAAAGGGCCGCTGTCACCTCGGCGAGTGGCCATTGTCACCTCATTAATACAGGGATTTGGGTTGACTCGCCGCACCTGTAATTTTCCTGATCCTGCCTTATTGCTGACCAATTAAACCGCGTGACAATCATTCACGCTTGCCCCGGGCACAATGACATCAAAATTGGTGCAATTTGGCGCTATACTTTTCGCATGATCCTCCTTAACCGCAGTGGATAACCGGCGTATGCAGCTACCAAAAGCAAAAACGATTATCGAACCTTTTCGTATTAAAACTGTTGAACCCATCCCGTTTGCCGAACCGGAGGCAAGAATAAGGCTGATCAGGGAAAAGGGCTTTAACCTGTTTAAACTGCCTGCGGACGCTGTGACGTTTGACCTGTTAACCGACAGTGGCACCAGTGCCATGTCGGCGCGGCAATGGGCCGCCATGATGGTGGGCGATGAATCCTACGCCGGGAGTTCCAGTTTCTATCATTTTGAATCCGTGGTCAGGGAACTCACCGGAATGCGTTATATTATTCCCACCCATCAAGGACGGTCGGCGGAAGCATTGCTGATGCGGGCCATGATCCGTCCCGGTCAGACGGTGGTGGGCAATACCCATTTTGATACCACTCGCGCCAACATTGAAGCGCAACAGGCCACGGCCCTGGATTTGCCCCATCTCGATGATGCCTTTAAAGGAAACATTAATCTTACGGCGCTGAAACAAACCCTCGACGAACAGGCCGGCAACGTGCCATTGGTGATCATGACCGTCACCAATAACGCCGTAGGTGGGCAACCAGTGTCGATGCATAATTTGCAGCGGGTCAAGGCGCTGTTAAAAGAGAAAAATATTCCGTTGTTTATCGATGCTGCGCGTTTTGCGGAGAATGCCTATTTGATCAAGCGCCATGAAGCCGGCTATGAAAAATCCTCGGTCAAGGAGATCGCCCAGGCCATGTTTGCCCTGGCAGACGGTGTGTTGATGAGCGCCAAGAAAGATGCATTCGGTAATATTGGTGGATTCCTGGCAGTGCAGGATGAAGGCCTGGCCGAAGAGGTGCGTTCGTTGATGGTGATTACCGAAGGTTTTCCCACTTACGGCGGTTTAGCCGGGCGCGATCTCGAAGCGCTGGCGGTAGGTTTACAGGAAATCCTCAGCGAGGAGTATTTGAGTTACCGTATCCGGTCAGTGGCATATTTCGGCGAAGGCATCGAAAACGCGGGGTATCACGTGATTAAACCCTTTGGCGGGCACGCGGTGTATATTGACGCGGGAAAATCCTTACCCCATCTCTCGCCGCTTACATTTCCCGGCCAATCATTGAGTGTCGCCCTGTTTGAGGCTATTGGTATCCGCGGCGTAGAAGTGGGCAGCGTGATGCTGGGTAAACATAATCCCGACACTAACGAGGAAGAGCCGGCGCCGTTTGAACTGGTTCGCCTGGCCATGCCGCGGCGCGTTTATACCCAGAGTCACGTGGACTTTATGATCGAGATGCTGGGATACCTGCAGGCCTATATTGCAGAACTGCCGGGCTATGCGTTTGACTATCAGCCGAAGGTGTTGCGGCACTTTAACGCCACATTCAAGCGTCTTTCAGGATAATAATGTTCTCACCCTGAATGCCTTGTCGATTGCGACGGTCGATAATCGGCGATCGTTGTACGAGCTGCGAGAGCAAGCACAAAAGCATATCGCTACCACAAATTGTTACAACTGGTTGTCATCCGTCGCGGTCCCACCTGGCCCGATGCTGAATCACAGTCGCTGACCCGCTATTGGCCGCTAAACACTACAGGTTCTTATGTGCTGAGGCCTGGCGTATTCATAATCTTGTATTATTTCCACTGTTGCCGCGCGGATGCATAAAACTACTTTTCGGGGACAACTAAGGGTGCGTTGGTCGACGGTGCGCACTAACGGGGTAAAAAATTACCAGGGTGGGCTTCGGGGTTCAACGGGAGGATAGTGAAACCCACACCTGGTCAGTCAAGATGAATTGCGAAGAACGCAATTTCGACGGGGAGACAAGTTAATCAGCTGGCCAGCGCAATCTCATAGTCAAGGTCATCGGTTTGTGCCCAAAACTCCACAAGACCTTCGATACCTTCCTCAACATATTCGGTGTAAGCCTGGACAAAATTGTTGATCGGTGCTGCAGCGTAGGGCCTGTTGCGTATATGGTTGTACGCCAGAGCGAAACTTTGCTCGATGGTTTTGATGGCATACCTGCCTGACAGTCGGTATTGCGCGTTGGCCTCGGGAATCAGGTGATTAAAACGGCGTTCAAACTGTAAAATGACATCCTTGCAGGCGTTGTACATGGCGTACATTTTTTTACAATACTCGCGGCTAATGGTGTCACTGGTAATTCCTTCGTCATAGATATCAAATATTTCACTTTCAAAATAGCGGCGCTTGATGATTTGCTTCGACGGGCTGTCCTGGTCCTGCACGCCGTAGCGAATCTGGTACCAGCACTGTGCCCGGTCGTTATCCATAAGCGCATGTGCCAGTGGCAGGCCTAATGGCGATCCATCGGTGTTGGTACCGATTACATGTTGCGCGGCCAATGAGACGAGAACGGCACGTTCTTTGGTGTTGCGGGACAACAAATGGGAGTTGGCTTTCAGTATGTCAAAACCAAATGCGGTTAACCAGTTATCCACTGTACGCTCATGTTGTTCTATCACCGCATTAACAACGGCTAATCCCTTGTGTTCGTTACTCAATTTAAATTCGCTGGTGCGTTGGAAATGGGGATAAGCCCGATAGCGCGGGTCGGAGAGCCTGGCGGACAGGATATTCTGGACCACGACCTTGAGGGATTTAAGATCTGAGCCGTTACTGGGGGCGAAGGCGCTGCGTAACAGTCCCATGTAATAGCGCTCCGCTACCAATGCTTCAGCACCAAGGTGTTTGCCATGCACATCGAATCCCAGTACTTCCAATACCCGGCGGAGCGTAAAGGTATCCCGCAGGTCAAAGTTGAAGCCGATCGCGGCATGGCCGGTATCGTTAAAATACAAATTGGCCCGGAACGGATTGCTACCAAAAATCAGTCTTTTTACCAAAGCATCGTAGTGTTTTGTGTAGTGTAGCTTCATCCATATACCTCGAGCTTAAGTGTGCCGCCTTGATCCGAAACCGATGTGATCCTGAGCGGTTGATAGCTTTTAAACGAACCGTCAACGGCATCGCCGCGTGACGGGGTTGCCGGGCATTGGCCAGAGAGAGGTATTGCGATGGACTGCTTGAGGGTTACTGCAAACGTCAAAACAACTTTACAACCTTGACCGGTACTGCTCGGCGATTGTCAGGGTGACAATCTGATCGCTGTTTAATCAATCTATCATTATCGAATAAGCAAAGTCAACAATATAAAAAATCAGTATAATCAGTGATTCCCATGAATATTCAATAAGTTACACGCAGGCAAAATGATTTTAGTATCCAGCGATATTTAATAGTGGGCAAAAGGTTAAAAGTTGGAGGATCGCCACTCGCCGGACAATTGGCTTTCAATCCATAATACCAATGTTACCCCTGGTGCTGGTAGTAGGCGCTAATCCGGGTACGCGTATTAGCGTGCCCGACGAAAAGTGCAGCTTAAGCCTTATAAAATGCCTAAAACTGGCGCTTTGCGGGTTTTCCTTCTCGCGTAACGTACTGGCAAGCTGTGGCGAATATTTTATAGTATAGTTTCCGATACGGGCATCGGCTCACTTTACAAGGCATGGATAGATAACATGCAGGTTACTCGTCAGCTGGGGTGTTCAGTCATACTGCAACAGCGATAATCTGCCGGCTGTTAACAACAAACGCTAACAACGAACAGGCCAACAACGAACAGGCCAACAACGAACAGGCCAACAACGAACAGGCCAACAA
>JASFOJ010000151.1:0-11977 GCA_050116575.1 Gammaproteobacteria bacterium
TCTTAATGAAACGACCATAGCATGCGATCGCGCTGTTGATTCCGCTTATCGTTAACGCAACCCCGTTATTGCAAAAATACGGACCGATAAATCTGTTTCGATCTGCGAATTGCGTTTTATTCAGCGGATTCAGGGGGGGGGGCGGTTAAGCCAGCATGTCACGTACGGTGAAATTCTGAAATACACCTACAAAGCGTAGCGATGTCTTTGATTACGGGATGAAAAGAACCTGAATCGGCAGATTGCTGCAATCGCGGGATAGACAGAATATTTTTCAACGGGCACTGTAGACCGTTTCAAGATCCTTAACTGACTTCAGGCTCACCGCGCCCGGGATTGCACTGCCGCAGCTTGCCATTGCCCATCGACTTCAATACCCCCAACGCGTTCCTGATAAAAAGCAATGTGCGAGGCAATTTTGGCGCATTCAATCACTGGATATTGATAGTACCACGCGACATTGGGCACAATATTATCTCCGGTCTCTATGGAATAATAATGAGCCTCTCCCTTGTAAGGACAATAGGTCACGTGATCACTGCCAACCAGTAACTCAAGCTGCACATCGGTTTTTGGAATGTAATAGCGCACCGGCAATCCGGTTTCGAACAGCAAAACAGGATTGTGGGTTTCTGCCACCGTTGTATGATCAATAATGATCCTTATATGGCGGGTGCTTTGTAAAACATCAATACGCACCCTCGGGTCCCGTGGATGAATAAATACTTCCTCCTGTTCCTCGAACCAGTTATCCATCGCAGACCAGTTAAACATCAAATAGCCCGCCAACATGGGAACCGCTTTCGGCCGCAGGTATTCAACAGCGGCCTGTTCGGCTTGGCGTTCCCCCACCTGAATATCCCAATAGCAGACTGCATTGTTCTCTTCTAGGGGTACGGAGACCTTTGATGGTACCAGGCAATCCATGGCAATATCTTGCTTGGGAAAATAATATGCTGGAGGGCTGCCGCCAGGACGAAGCAATACGGCGCGGCGGCTGTCAACGATCAATCGACCGTTAAAATAACCCCTTATCCATTTAGGGCTGGGATAGCATTCGTATTTTGTTTCATCCATTGGTTAATGTCATCGATGGCTAACGTTAAACCCGGGACCTATCCGCACATGTCTGCCATTTTATCAACAACCCAGAGCCCAACAACACCATGGCTTGTTCTGTAACACTAGCGCTCAATGACCCAAAATGCCATATCATGGTGTTTATTTTTAGTTTCCGGTTAAACTCTCCACGAGCGATACCTGGTCAACGGTATTGAAAACCACTCCGTGATTGCGAATAATCAATGCAGGGTCAAAAATGATGCATAAATTGTTATCATTATACAGGCGAACCGTAATCAAAGCCGTTAAAGTACGGCAACGGAGACGGCCATGCAGATCTGGATAAAACGCGCGTACGAGCCGCCGGGAAAACAGGACGGCACCCGGGTGCTGGTGGACCGCGTCTGGCCACGCGGCATTTCCAAACAGCAAGCCAACATTCATCTATGGTTGAAGGACATCGCACCGTCTGACCAGTTGCGAAAATGGTTTCATCACGACACTGAGCGTTGGGAGGACTTCCGGGAACGTTATATATCTGAATTGAATTCAAACGAAACGTCGCTAACAGAGCTTTGCAAACTCACAAACAGCGGACGCGTAACACTGGTTTTCGGCAGTCGCGACCAGACCCATAATAATGCCGTCGTACTGAAAGAATACCTGGAACATCGCTGCTGATCATCGTCGAGGAAGGCGTCTATCGTACGCTGGACACCTGCCGGCTAATTGCTTTTTATAACAGGCGTAGCTCGTTGTTGCCAAGCTGGTAACAGTTTATTTATTACCAATGCATTAGTGCTTCTCAGTGAATACCATCACGGTGTTATTAATATCAGCCGGCATGCTGTGTTAAGTTTTTTGCCCCGGAAATCTGCAATGGTTTTGGTTTGTCAATGCCATACCCCTGGGCGAAGTCAATGTCCAGAGCTTTGATAAGTTCCAGAATGTCGTCATTTTCCACAAACTCGGCAATCGTCCGGATACCCATTAATTGGCCTATTTGGTTGATGGACGAGACCATCGCATAATCGATACGGTTCTGGGCAATTTGCCGGACGAAAGCGCCATCAATTTTGAGATAATCAATATCCAGTTCCCGCAAATACGCGAACGAACTCATGCCACTGCCAAAATCATCCAGCGCAAAGCGGAAACCGGCCTGTTTCAAAACAGTAATAAATTGTTTTGCGTTGGAAAGATTTGTGATCGCCGCGGTTTCCGTTATCTCGAAACAGATCCAATGAGGTTGAAGGCCGGTTTTGTGCTGGGTATCGACAATGCATTGCAACAAATCAGGATCGGACAGTGACTGACCGGACAAATTGATTGAAAATGACCATTGCTGATCACTCGTTGTGTTGTGTTCAGCAAGCATGGTAAAAGCGGCATTGATAACCCAACGATCGATTGCGGTCATCAACTGATAACGCTCGGCTGCGGGAATGAAATTTTGCGGCCCGATCAGGTTACCCTGCTCATCTACCATGCGTAGCAGGATTTCAAAATATTGCGGCGCTTCCTCCACCGGCGTCAGTGACCGGATCGTCTGGTGGAACAGTATAAACCGGTTGTCGGCCAGGGCCTGGGTAATACGTTGCGCCCACTGCATTTCCCCCCTGTGCTGTTGCACGACCACGTCATTTTCGTTATAGATATGAGTGAGATTACGACCGCCATTTTTGGCCACATAACACGCTGAATCGGCATTGCTTAGTACTTCGGTAGCACTACCGCTGTCAGCGGTGATCAATGTAATTCCGGTACTGACGCCTATCTCAAAGCTGCGCTCGTTCCATTGAAAGCGGAACTCCTGGATCCGTTTCTGCATTTCCGCGCAGATATTCTTAGCATGATCAAGCGGGCAACCGCTTAACAAGATCGCAAATTCGTCACCACCAAGACGTGCAAAAGTATCGGTGTTGCGCACATGCACCTTGACAAGCGCACAAAACTGCTTAAGCAGTTCGTCACCCGCCAGATGGCCACAGGAATCATTCACAATTTTAAAGTTATCCATATCCATATAAATCAGGATATGTTGCTGATTATCAATCCTTACATTCTCCAGGGCCTGTGACAGACGTACTTCAAATTCACGGCGATTGATGAGTCCCGTCAAGTCATCATGGGTCGCCTGATAGTTTAACATCCGCGCCATGTTATGCATTTCCGTCACATCATGGGCCACCATGGCACAGCCATTGAGTTCACCGCTTTTACCACGTATGGGGGCAACCGTAATATCAACCACATGCTCGTGATTGTTGTGGCATATCACCAGGTTATGTTCATCCAGTACCTGCGGTGTTTTGTTTTTCAGGCAAGTTGCAATGGGATGGGGCTTGGGAGCGCGGCTGGCGCTGTCAAATACCCGGACCGCTTCATCATAACGTTTGCCGATGATGGCTGCAGCATCCAGCTCCAGCAACCGTTCTGTGGCGGGGTTGGCATATTCAACGATGCCGAACTTGTCAGTAGTCATAACGGCATCGCCGATGGACCGTAACGTGACCTGGGCCTTTTCCTTTTCTTCATACAAGGCTCTTTGCGCCAGTTTCATGTCAGTCACGTCCTGGGCGGTGCCGGAGATCGACTGTACCTCGCCGTCTTTACCCCGGTTTACGCGGGCTTCCTGATGAATATAGCGGCGGCTGCCACCATCCAGAACCAGTTGATGATCCAGTCGAAATGGCTCGCCGGTTTTTACAGTGTGTTCCAGCACCTCCCGGAACGATGCCTGTTCATTCAGCGGCAGCCGTTGAACCAACGCGTCCATGGTTACCGCTCCATCGGGTTTTTCGGTACCGAAGATATTGCACAGCTCAGTAGAGCAAATCAGTTCGTCTTTTGCGATTTCCCAGTCCCAGTTGCCCACTCTGGCAATGCGTTGCGCGTTGGCTAGCCGCTCGCGGCTTTCTCTTAACGCTTGTTCCGTTTCACGCAAATGACTGAGGTCCCGCAATCCCTGAAAAATACCAATGGGTTTGCCCTTGTCATCTTTCACGACACGTACGGTGACTTCAATGGGGCGGCCGGTGGGATTGGTGGGATCATCCACTTCCTTGG
Source organism: Gammaproteobacteria bacterium (assembly GCA_050116575.1). Taxonomy (GTDB): domain Bacteria; phylum Pseudomonadota; class Gammaproteobacteria; order SZUA-152; family SZUA-152; genus JAKEGK01. The sequence continues at coordinate 4,132 of JASFOJ010000151.1, forward strand.
TAAAAAAAGCATCGCGGCGTTCCAGCCGCGCCGCGCAAGCGGGACATGGGGTTTGTTCCGGTTTTAAATGGATTAAGGTGCGTACGTCTTTGCCCAAAGCCTGCTCGGCAGACATGCCGATTTGACGGAAAAACGCGCGATTGGCGCGTATCAGTCGATCATCCAGATCAACCAGGTACATGGGGTCTTCAAGAAAATCCATGGCGTACGACCATTCCGCCGCGGAACGCGCCAGATCGGATTCGATATCGGCGATTTTGGTTTTCAGGTAGCGTATATAAACTGCGGCAACCGTTGCACCAACCAAGGCAATCCCCCCGAGCAGGCTCAGACTCCACAACGGCACGGTGCTTTGCGTGGTTTCAACGGGGATGGGTTGGTTGGCGTTCCGAGCCAGGACGGGTTCACACCATAACAGCCAGTAAACGCCGGCAATAATGAAATAACGCGTATTATTCAACACGCGGGAAGCCATTTTTCGATTCACTTTATACAGCCTGGCAACGCAAGGGGGTCTTTGGATACAAGTACAACATTTATAAGGTTATCGACTGCTGGTGGGATTTTTTTAGCTGCCATTTAAACCTGCTTGTTTTAACTTATTGAATTAACAGGCAATTAAATTCCACTAAACCGATTAAGGATCCATATAAATCGTCGCGAATGAAGCTGTGGGTGAATTTCGAAGAATCCCATGATCTTGACAGTTTCCCGGTTTGATGAAGGTAGCTTACCTGGCGATATCAATTCCTATAAACCGGATGTTTTTTCGAGTTGACTGTTTAAAAGGGTTCTTGCCGGTAAAACTGTTTAAGTTGATGGAAAACGCCGGGATAGTAACGGTTGACGACATCAGGCTGTTCAAAGAACACTTCACTGATCACCGCAAAAAATTCCGCCGGTGACGACGCCGCGTAACGGTCAATGGGCAGTTCGTCCCGGTTCAGTAAACGGTTATGAAAGTCATTGTAGGCCTCACTGAATGAATCCACCCATTGCGTCACGTCCATGCCGCGATGCAGCGGGGGAAAACCGTTGGCCGCACCGTTTAGAACGTCCAATTTATGGGCGAACTCATGAATCACCAGATTATGGCCATCAATTTCGCCGGCATGCTCAGTATCTTCCCAGGACAGCACCACAGGCCCCCGGTGCCATGACTCGCCACTTAGAACATCGTTGCTACGGTGTTCTATCCCGTATTCATCAATATATTTTCTTTCCGGAATAAATTGTGCCGGATAGACAATGACCGAGTACCAGCCATCATACCAGTCCAAGCCAAGATTCAGAATTGGCAAGCACGCCTGCAACGCGATAATCCGCTTCATCTCCCCGGTGAGTTCCAGGTGATGCGCACCTTCGAGCGATTTTTCATGCAGAAACAAAATACTTAACCTGATGAGCCTGGACTTGTCGTTATCGTCAAGCCGGTCCAACAACGGTAAACGGTTCAGGGCTTGCTGCCACTGTTGCCCGGTAATGGTTGAGCGCCGGATGATGCGTTCCTGCCGCCACTTGGATAAAAAAGCAAACATTTCTGCCTGTTAAACGCCGACTGATATTAGTGAAGGTATCATTGTGAGCAGATCCAGTAGCATTAGACACCGAACTGCTAACAATAATTAGGTATTATCACCCAAAGACTGGACCGCTGCCTATAAAATCGTAGTGATTCATAGTATAAGCGATCCACCAGATATTATACGCTAAACCGTTGTTGCGGAAATTACCCTGACTACTCATGTGCCGTACCTTAGAGTAGCGCCCTGGATCTAATTGCAAGACAAATTATCGACCAGACCATGAAATTAACGAAATCACGCATTTAGTGACCAAAAGCAATAAGCCAGAGATTCTGTTCTAAGCTATAATCTGGCGGACGTATACGCTAATCTCCATTTAACAATGTTTAGAGCAATATGATGCTAGGTAAAGCACAAGCCATTAAACCCTTTATTGTCAATATACGGCGTACGATTCACCGGCATCCTGAACTGGGATACCAGGAATTTAACACCTCAAAGTTAATTGCAAAACAACTGGACAAACTGGGCGTGAGCTACCAAACCGGGTTGGCCAAAACCGGCATCGTTGCGGAAATTACCCAAGGCTCGGGACCCACCATACTGGTTCGTGCGGACATGGATGCCCTGCCCATCCAGGAACACAGCGGTATCGATTTTCAATCTGCAACGCCCGGCGTCATGCATGCGTGTGGTCATGATACTCATACCGCCATGCTGTTGGGTGCCATCAAACTGCTAACCAACGAAACGTTTAACGGGACCATACGCTTTATGTTTCAGCCGGCCGAAGAAGGCAATTATGACGACCCCGACGGGTTTTCCGGCGCGCAACGGATGATCGCCGAAGGAGTGACAAACAATGTTGACGCCGCCATTGGATTGCACCAAATGCCTACCATGCCAACGGGTACCATTGCAGTCACGACCGGCACTGTCATGGCAGCCGCTGATTTTTTTGAAATTACCATTGCCGGCAAATCAACGCACGCCGGTGTAAGTCCCGAGGCGGGCATTGATGCCGTCGTGATAGCGGCAGAACTGATTTTATCACTGCAAACCATCGTATCACGCCATATCAAGGCCTCCGACACCGCTGTAGTCAGTGTCAGCACCATAGAAGGCGGTAGTACCGCCAACGTCCTCGCGGAAAAAGTGCGGTTGACCGGCACGGTTCGAGCGCTCAACGAGGCAACCCATCAAAAGATACTAAAATTGATGACATCCCGCTGCAACGCGTTTGCCGCAATGTACAATACCAGTATTGACTTTCATTTATATTATAGTGTCCCAGTCACGGTAAATGCTGCCGAAATAAGCAAAGTGGCAACCGTGTCCGCCACTAGCATTTTTGGTGAGCGAAATATTGCTGAAGGTGTTTCGATCATGGGTGGGGAGGACTTTGGTTATATCGCGCAAATTGTCCCATCCTGCTTCGCACTGCTGGGAACCCGGGTCACCTCAGGTGAGGCACACCCCTTGCACAGCCCGAAAATGGTCATCAATGAAGACGCGCTACCCCTGGGTACAGCGTATCTCACGCAGACGGCGCTGGATTTGCTCTGTGCTTTCGATAAAAACAAAACTGATTAAAAAATCTCTACAGCCTGCGCTGTCAACTGCCGTTAAACAATACTGTTAATAGCAAGCTGTATATTAATACCGCATTATGGTCAGCCCCGACAAATTTTATTGGTTTTCTGCAGACGTCTTTCCCTTTTAGTAACAACCATTTAAATGTAGAGCAGATTCAACACAAAAGCGTATAATACATAAGTCCTTTATCGCTGTTTATTGATGACACAACCAGAACATTTACTTGACATGCCACCAATTCCAGACGATTTGCTACATCGTTGGCAAAAACGTGTCGATTTGCTCGCAACGATTATTGACGTGCCCGTCTGTAGTATCAGCCAACTGGGGACATCGTTTAGCGAGATACGGGTTACCAGTCAATCCGATGGCAATCCCTATAAACCCGGTGACCGGGAAAGCAATGACGCCAACTCGTACGATAAACAAGTACTGACACAAAGTAGCTCCTTATATATAAATGACGCACGAGCAAACACCCGCTGGCAAAACAGCCCCGAACTTGCGCACGGCCTGATAAGCTACATTGGCTGCCTCCTGCAATGGCCCACTGGCGAGCCATTTGGAATCCTCTGTGTTCTTAGCACCCATGCAAATAGTTTCTCCGAAGCACATCGTGAATTACTTGAGGAAAGTAAACACAGTATTGAACATGACTTGGAAAAACTGACCGGCACGCAACTGGCCGCCAACGAGGGTTTTACATTATGGCAGGCGATACAATCCGCTGCGCTGGAAAGTATCCTGGTAATGGATACACAGGGGACGTTTCTCTCCGCCAATGAAACCGGGGCGGCGCGCTTCGGCATGACGCCCAAAGAGCTGGTGGGAAAAAACCTTTATAACATTGTCCCGGCCGACGTCGCCAAGCGAAGAAAGACAAACATTGGCAATGCGATAAGGGCCAAACAGTCGATGCGTTTCGAAGACTTTCGAGAGGGCCATTATTTTGATTTTACGGTATATCCCGTACTCAATGACCAAAACGAGGTTGACAAAGTCGTCGTTTTCGCTGCCGACATAACCGAGCGCAGATTAACCCGACAGGCCCTGGAAAAATCAGAACGCAAATATCGCGAACTGGTCGAAGAAGCTTCCACGATCATTCTGCGCTGGGATATCAATGGTAACGTCACCTTCTTTAATGAATACGCGCAGCAATATTTTGGTTTCACCGAAGCTGACATTCTCGGCAAAAATGTCGTAGGTACTATCGTGCCTGAGACCGAATTCACCGGTCGCGACCTGGCTCAGTTAATGAATGAAATTCAACGCGACCCTGACAAGTTCCGGGACAACGAAAACGAGAACATCAAGCGCAACGGTGAGCGCGTCTGGATTGCCTGGAAAAACCGCCCTATATTCAATGAGCGGGGTGAGTTGCGGGAAATCCATTCGGTAGGTATCGATATCACCGCACGTAAACGCGCGGAAGACGCTTTGCGTGAATCGGAAGCCTTGTGGCGATCGTTGACGGAAAGCTCTCCCGACCATATAGTAACGCTGGATGAAAATCTCAATATCCAGTTTGTCAATTTCGCATCGCCCGGACTGGATAAAACGCAACTTATTGGTACGCCTATTTATAATTATGTCGCAATCAAACATAAGGAAAATGTCAAACAACTGCTGGAGCACGCCCTTAAAACGGGCGAACGGTGCAGTTACGAAACGGAATATGCCGATCCGGACGGAAACATCATGTATTACGAATCCGTGGCAGCCCCCAAAATTGTAGACGACAAAGTTGCCGGACTAACCATAAACGCCCGTGATGTCACGGAACGTAAACGCGTCGAGGACGCATTGCGCACCAGTGAAGAACGGTTGCGCATGTTGATCAGCGAGGCTGACTTCATCCTCTGGTCCGCCGACAAGGATTTGAAGTTCACCTCCAGTTTCGGCGGTGGCCTGTATGCATTGGGCCTGGAACCCGAACAAGTGGTTAACGTGGGCTTGGATTTGTACCAATTTTTTCGAACAGAATCACCGAATTTCCTGCCACTCAAGGCACATATTGACGCGCTGCAAGGCAAATCGGTTACTTACGAAAATGAATGGATGGGCCGCTATTTTCACAACCACATATCACCGCAACGGGATACCAACGGTCATATCATCGGTTGTATTGGAGTCGCCACGGACATTACCGACCGCAAACGTGCTGAAGAAGCGCTAAAAGAAAGCGAGGAACGGCACAACCAGGCTCAGGCTGTTGGTCACGTGGGAACCTGGGAATGGAAACCGCAAACCGGTGTTCTAATATGGAGTAGCGAGACCTATCGTATCCTGGGTTACGCGCCCAATGAATTAAATCCGTCTTATGATCTGTTTTTTGAGCATGTTCACCCGGATGACCGGCAATACCTGCGTGAAACCGTGGATAACGCGATCCATAATAAACGACCTTATAACATTGATTGCCGTATTATCGCTACGAACGACGTAGAAAAAATTGTCAACCTGCAAGGCAATGTCCGCTACGACGAAGAAGGAAATCCACTACAAATGCTCGGGACCTTCCAGGACATTACCGACCGCAAACAGATTGAGAAAGAACTGGAACAGTACCGTAATCATTTGGAAGAACTCGTAGCCTTACGCACCGCCGAACTGGAATCCAGCAACAAGGAACTGGAATCCTACAGCTACTCCATCGCCCACGACCTGAGGGCACCCTTGCGCGCCATTATCGGATTCAGCCAGATTTTGAAGGATGACACCCAGGACAAACTTGACACTGAAGAGATCAACATTCTGCAACGTATCATCGCAGCTGGAAAAAATATGTCCGAACTTATCGACGATATATTGGAGTTATCACGGATCACACGCAGTGAATTGCATTTTGGAACAGCTGATCTTGCCAGCCTCGGCAATGCTGTAATGGCGCGTCTGACGCAATCCCAACTTGAACGCGAAGCCCGGTGGCAAGTGGACGATGATCTCGTCGTACACGGAGATGCCCGACTGCTGGAAGTTGCGATACAAAATCTGATAGAAAATGCGTGGAAGTATACACGCAAACAAAAAGTTGCTGAAATCCATCTGGGCAAAACCACTATCAATGGTGAAACCACGTACTACGTCAAAGACAACGGTGTCGGGTTCGACATGCAGTATGCAAACCAGTTATTCAAACCATTTCATCGTCTGCACTCTCCCACCGAGTTTGAAGGTACGGGTATTGGTCTGGCCACTGTGCAACGCATCATTCAACGCCATGGTGGTCGAATCTGGGCGGACACCCAGGAAAACTGTGGCGCGACTTTTTATTTCACACTTCGGCAAAAAAAGTTCCATTGACAGCCACAATTGTGTCGTTCCACTTTCACTAGGTACTGCGGTTATAGGAATTATACCGGAGCAACCCGAGAAAAGGTCCGGATACTAACAAATCATCCGGACCTCCGATTCTTACTGTGCCTGTTTCAACAACTTCTTCCGCCAGCCGAATCCTGCCAGCCCCAGTCCCAACAGCAAAAGACTCGATGGTTCGGGAACGTTATAGGCAGGTGCATACATCGAATAGGACCTGGATATTTGCGTCTGCCCAAGATTTGTCAGGTCATACACAGCGGTTCTGGCGTAGTCGGTCGCATCGGTATCAAGAAAAAAGAAATTTGACGATGTTCCCGCCAGCAATCCTCCATCCCCAAAATTAAAATTTACATAACCATCAAAGGGGTCGTCGAACAACAGCGCCTGGTCCGGCGCATCGTCACCCAGGCCGTCGATACGATAGTTTGCATCATAGGTTGGCGTTATAAAGTCACCGATACGAAAATCAGCGATGGCCCCGGACGACCCGGCATCATTGAACACGCGCCAGTAAAAGTCCACGGTATTGTCCACCGATTCGACAACACGTATTTGAACCTGGCCGGAAACTGTCCCGTCGTAGGCGGCAAAAGAAAAATCCGCCAATTCATCAACGACAACCGTACCGGCGAGACTGGGTTCCGCCGCGGATGACGTACCCGGCAGAGCTACGAAACTGCCGGGCGTCAATACGACGGCATTGGCGGCATTGATAAATCCACCCATCAACAAGGTCGATGCAAACAACATCTTGTAAAATATCCGTAATAACATGGCATGCCTCCTGACATTATTGATATTGATTCTGCTAACTCTCAAACTTTTCACCGACGTGATTGGTACGATACCGTGTGACTAGTCATTAAATTTTTAACCGCATTCTGAGTACCGATCAGGCAATCTGCATTTTTATCGAGCATATCAGGGATGAATAACAGGAAGCTTACGAGCTGGACGACCATCGCATGAGTTGCGGAAAATTTATGCAAAACAGTCTCACAACCCGGCACTTATACCGCAATGTAACGATAAGCAGTAAATATTATACCTGACAGGGTCACAGGAGGGTTTCGGAGATAGATTTGTTGATCAATGGTTAGTTTTTCCAGGGGGCTCATCCAGGCACAGACAGCAATTTCTAACGTTGTGACCTTATGATTTATTGCTATATTTTATAATTGGATACTCTAAAATACGAAGTAACCAGAAACACCCGTAACATAAAAACAGCCAATATTATAATGTAGCCACACCAGCCGAAAGGACACTAACCCAATGAAAATTTTTAGCTTGGCGTTATTGATATTGATATTGTTACCGCTCGCCGCCAGCGCACAACCGCCTCAGGGCATGAATCAGCAAAATATGCAAAAAATGATGCAGCAGATGCAGGAATTTCAGGC
>JASFOJ010000152.1:0-11916 GCA_050116575.1 Gammaproteobacteria bacterium
CGCGGATCAATGTCGAAAATGAGAGTACAGCCCCCATCATCCGGCCACATCGGGACAGGAGCCGGGCTCAGGATCGATAACAATGAATAAAATCAAGAAATATTTTAGTAGTGGTTAGATATACCGTCAGCTGTTACGCGACACGTCCTTCCAGTATTCTTTTTTCAGTAAAAACACCACGACCAAAAAGATCGCCAGATACAGCAGAACCCATTTACCCATTTTTAATCGCGTCGGCTTGGTGGGTTCACCCATGTAATTCAGGAAATTGACAATATCGCGAACAGTGTTGTCATATTCCTCTTTTGACATCTTGCCAGGCTCCGCCAGATCCAGCCTGGTGATAATATCGCGTTTGACGCCTTCTTCATTGGTTACGACATCGTATTGAGGGACCTGCAGTCCCTGCAATTCCCATAACACATGGGGCATGGCAACATCTTTAAACACGGCATTGTTAACACCCCACGGCCGCGAGTCGTCTTTGTAAAATGACCGTAGATACGTATAAATCCAGTCCACGCCGCGGGAACGGGAAACCACGGTCAGGTCCGGGGGCGTCACGCCAAACCAGCGCTTGGCGTCCTCGGGGTTCATGGCATTTTTCATCAGGTCACCGACTTTGGCACCAGTGAATATCATGGAACTCTCCAGTTGCGCATCGTCCAGCCCCAGGTCCTTGCCGATCCTCTTATAACGCATCATGGAAGCTGAATGGCAACCAAAACAGTAGTTGGCAAACAGTCGTGCCCCCCGGCGCAGTGATTCGGTATCCGAAGGATCAATATTGGCTTTGTCCAGGGGGATTTGTTCGCCGGAGGCGAAAACGTGACTACTGAATAATAAACATAGAGCTAACCAAAAATATTTCATTTATACGTCACCCTGTCCGGCAGCGGTTTGGTCTTGTCCCATTTAGTATAAAAAGGCATTAGAATAAAAAACAGAAAGTACAATATGCTGAATAGCCTCGAAAAGACGGTGGCAACCGGTGTCGCGGGCACGGTACCAAGGTACGCCAGGCCTACGAAGCTAATGATAAAAACGGCGAGCGCCACTTTGTAGATGATACCGCGATACCGAATCGACTTGACGGGTCCCCTATCGAGCCATGGCACCACAAACAGTACCGCTATCGCTGCTCCCATCAACATTACCCCCAGAAACTTATCGGGTACGGCACGCAAGATAGCGTAGAACGGCGTGAAATACCAAAGCGGGGTAATATGCTCCGGCGTTTTAAGGGGATCGGCCGGCACGAAATTGTCTTTTTCCAGAAACCATCCTCCCATTTCCGGATAATAAAACACGACTGCCGCGAATATCATTAAAAACACAATTGCCCCCACCAAATCCTTGAGGGTAAAGTACGGATGGAAGGGAATGCCGTCCAATGGAACACCGTTCTTGTCTTTCTTTTCCTTGATTTCAATGCCGTCGGGATTGTTGGATCCCACACGGTGCAGTGAGATCAAATGAAAAGTCACCAGGCCGATGAGTATCAAGGGAACTGCGATCACATGAAAAGCAAAAAACCGGTTTAGGGTGGCATCGGCTATTACGTAGTCGCCACGGATCCATAACGACAGATCATCACCAATCTCGGGAATCGCGCCGAACAGCGATATAATCACCTGAGCTCCCCAATAGGACATTTGCCCCCAGGGTAACAGGTATCCCATGAACGCTTCCGCCATTAACAGCACAAATAACAACATACCGAACAGCCAGAGCAACTCCCGGGGTTTACGGTAAGATCCGTAAAGAAAAGCACGGAACATGTGCAGATATATTACGATAAAGAAAAACGAAGCCCCGGTGGAATGCATATAGCGAATGAGCCAACCCCAGTTAACATCGCGCATGATGTACTCAACGGAAGCAAATGCAGTACCCGCGGTGGGCTTGTAGTTCATGGTCAGGAAAATGCCGGTAAGGATCTGAATACCGAACACCAGCACGGCCAACGATCCAAAGTAATACCAGAAGTTCAGGTTCTTCGGTGCGTAATATTTTACAAGATGGTCTTCCCAGAATTCTCTGGCGGGAAAACGTGCTTCAATCCATTCTTTACCCAGTACAAACCATTCACGCATTGGCATTCTCCGGGTCGACGCCGACGAGAATGCGCGTATCTGTTACAAAACGATAAGGGGGTACTTTAAGATTGGATGGTGCGGGTACACCTTTAAAAACCCGGCCGGATAAATCGTAGCGCGATCCGTGGCAAGGACAGAAAAAACCGCCCTTCCAGCCTTCCCCCAGATCCGGAGGGGCGATTTCCGGTCGGTAGGTCGGAGAGCACCCCAGGTGAGTACAGATTCCTATCATCACCATAAATTCCGGTTTGATTGAGCGGTACTCGTTTTTGGCGTAGGGCGGTTGCTGCGATAGCTCATTGGAGTGAGGGTCGCGCAGTTGATCGTTAAGCTCCTCCATCCGCTGGAGAATCTCCTTGTTACGGCGCAAAATCCAGATAGGTTTTCCCCGCCATTCCACGGTCAGCAACTGCCCTATCTTGAGTTTACTGACATCCACTTCAACCGGCGCCCCGGCAGCCTGCGCCTTGGCGCTGGGATCCATGGACAAGATAAATGGTGTCGCCACGTAGACGGCACCGATTCCGCCTACCGCGGTTGCTGCTGCGGTTAATATTCGGCGTTTTTGCCGGTCGACACCATCATCACTCATTGTTTAGCTCCTCAACGACGCTTTGGGACTTATATCAGGACTATAATAGACCACCTTACCCAATATAAATTTCGGATTAGTCTTGATGTCCAAGCATAGCAGAAGCTCTTATCCATGTATTAATTAAGTTATTAATATAATGATAAGCTAATATTAATATGCCCTTTTTTTATCGAATTTATGGTTAAATAACAGAAGGTTAACGCCCACAAACTGCCACACAATGGCGTCGAACCGACTATTCAATACAAACAACCAAAAAAAAAGCCTCTCTAAAAGAGAGGCTATTAATGGGTTTGTTATTATTATTTCTTGATGTCGAAGTACCTTCTATCTTCTATTACTGCTGACCTATTATGGTTCCCTGGGGCCGGGCCCGTTGCGCTCGCCTAAAAGACGACGCCCACGCCCATTGGTGTCTCGCGGAGGCGAGGCGTCGGTCCCTTTTCCCTCAGGCTTTGATTAAACCGTATCGATTTAACGTCCACTTTATCGTACCGATGGCGGCGCCCAACACGACAACAGTTACCACGATGTCAAATATGGACGTCATTGGTAGATGGTAATACTGTGGTTCCACCGATCCCGCCAGCCAGGTGTAACGTTCAATCCAGGTACCCACCACGATGCAGGTGGCAATCGTGACGATCACTTTCGGATTATGCCGATTAGGTGTCCATGTCGCGAACGCCACGAAAGGAATTATGAATTTCAACACCAGGAACGTCCACCATAACGGCGCCAGATCATGTTGCATCATGGCATGGAAACGGTCCATCTCGTAGGGTAAACGCCCGTACCACATGATGAGATACTGCGTGAAATAAAAATACGTCCATAAAATGGTGAATGCCAGCATCATCTGCGCCAGATAATTGAACACAAACGGTTTAACCGGGGTGGTCATTTTATTGGATGAATACAGCACATAAAGCATAATCGCGAAAAAGGCGAGGAAACAATGAAACATACTGACAAATTGGTATGGCGCGTAACTGGCACTGTGCCATCCCGGAATCATGGTCATTTCAAAATCCCACGCCACCATGCTGCCGTAGCATACGTAGAAGAACGGAATTAACAGCGCAATGTTACGAAACTTTCTTTTGATGGCATAAGGCGCATCGTCATCCGCAGCGAGCCGCTGGTATTTGATAAACAATGCGAACAACCCTGCCACTATAAGGAAGCCGATAATTTCCCGCGTTACCAGAAAAGCATAGTTGTGCCAGCCATTCAGATGGTGTTCACCTGCCCCGGCTTCACTATGGGCGTGACCAAGCCACTGGAAAGTATGTTCACCGGCCACCAGCAATACGATCAACAATATAAACGCCAGGGGAAACAGCGCATATAGCGATACCGCAAAATATCGCACCTGAGCTCGCCACTTACCGTTCGCCAGATGCAGGATAGAAGCGAACGTCACGCCCGCCAGCGCCATGTACAAAATGAATAAAAAATTGGTCGTCAAAATGGACCAGCTGCCAAAACCTTCCATCAACATTTACCCCTATATTTACTGTCGAGACCTTGAGTCAGTTGTTGTTCACGCCATGAGGAACACATCAGTTCGTCTCATTCTTTAGAGCATGCTTGACATAGTTCACCACATGCCAGCGTTCTTCCACGGACAAATCATTGGATCCACCCTTGGCCGGGTCCGCCGTTGGCTTGCCATAGGCCGGCATCACATAACTGCCGAACGTAATGGTGCCCCACACCCAGCCTTCAGTAAGGTTCTTTTGCACATAATCTTCGGTCAGATTGATGGCACCGATTTTGGCGCTGACAGGCGAATCCGCCTTACCTGTCAGGCCATGACACGCGGAGCAGTAAATTCTAAACAGGCGACGGCCTTTCTTAATGGATGCGGCCGTCGGCGCGATGGGATTCTTCAGGGGTTTGGCCTCTTCCCGGCTGGCGACCTTGGTAGGAATACCAAACACCGGAATGGATCGAGCGGGAAACGGATACATCTCCCCTTCCTGTGGTTTGATACTGGGTTGGTTCATCATGTCCTGAGACCAGGGCCAGGCAAGCACAGTGACCGGCATCGCTAAGACAGCTAACAATAGAATTATTCTTCTCATTACCTCAGCACCTCTTCGCGTATTTCCACAGCCTTATGTTCCTTGAACAGCTCTTTGACGGGGCCCAACGTGTCGTCATCCACGTCAATGAGGATACCGACCTGATCCAGGCTAACCTTTTCACTGTAGAGGGTATGGCGCTTGCGTAACAAGCCGGACAAGAATATAAACGCAAAAAAAGTGCACCATACTCCAAAGAAGATCAGCATTTCATACATCAGCACGAAATTGGACGGCAGCGGCACAACGGGTTTGCCACCTTGCGGCTGTACCAGAAACGACGCCTGTGCGCCGGCAAGGAAAAAGAATCCGAACGTTACGCCAAAAACCGCGCCGAACAGGGTAAATTTCTGTATATGTACCGGCCGTTCACCAAGCACCTCCTCGATCTCTGGGTGTTCGATGGGCGACTTTAATGTGATGTCATCCACGCTGATCCCGGGCACTTTGGTTTTACGAATGTCAGATATTGCAGCAAACGCTTCGTCGAAGTCGCTAAATAAGCCCATAACACAATGCTTGCTCATTATTATGCTCCCTCCAGGCCGGGCTCACCCGATGTTGATGATTGGTCGTCCTTGCGGCGATGAAATTTGGCCGCAGCGTTTTCGTTAACCAGATGCCGGCGGCGGTGGTATACCATCTCCTTAACCTCGTACATGGAAACCGACGGAAAAATCTTGACAAACACAAGGAACAGCAGGCCAAACCACCCGAAGCTGCCAAACACAATGGCCCATTCCACGATGCTTCCCCACATAACGTCCCATTGATGCGGCTGCTGGGACATGGACAACGTAGGTGCAACAATCATCCACCGTTCAAAGAACATGCCCAGATTCAGCAACAGGGAAACCACGAACATGGTCGGCATATGGCGGCGCAGTTTTTGAACCGCCAGGGTAAACGGAACCACCGAACCACAGAAAATCATTGTCCAAAATACCCAGGCGTAAGGACCCGTCGCCTTGGCAACCAATAATTCCTTGTTATAAATGTCGTGGCCATACCAGATAGAAGAAAACTCAATAAGGTTGAGATAGGTCCAAACCATCGCGATGGCGAACGTCAATTTACAGGTCTTTTCCATAATGGGTGTTGTCATGTATTCCTCGAAGCGGAAGAAATAACGCAACAAGACAAACAATGTAATAATTGCAGCGCAACCGGAATACAGCGCTCCTGCCACAAAATAGGGAGGGAACGTCGTCACGTGCCAGCCCGGCATGATGGACATGGCAAAGTCGGCCGATACAATGGAATGCACCGAAACCGCCAACGGAATCAGGAAACACGCCATTAATAAATAAGTTTTACGAAAGTTGCGCCACTGGCGGTCATTACCGCTCCACCCCAATGAAATCACGGTATAAAGTTTCTTGCGCCAGCCACGGGCGTTGTCACGGCAGATGGCAAGATCCGGAATCATCCCGATAAACAGGAACAACATGGACGCCGACAGATAAGTACTGATGGCGAATGCATCCCACACCAGCGGTGAACGGAAATTCGGCCAATGGCCCCGGTCACTCACGTAGGGCAACACCCAGTACATGTTCCAGACCCGCCCAAGGTGAATAATGGGAAACAAACCCGCAGTCATCAGTGAGAAAGTCGTCATGGCTTCCGCAAAGCGGTAAATGGGTTTACGCCAGTCCGCGTGTATTATGTGAAGAATGGCGGACAACAAGGTACCGGAGTGGCTCATCCCGATCCAGAAAACAAATGAGGCGATATACATATCCCACATATGCGGGTTATTGAGATTTGCCGGTCCCATACCCACCGTGTACTGGATATACTCCGCAATCACGGCACAGGCCAGCATCAACACACAAATCAATACCGCCAGCCAATAACCTTTTCTAGGATTCTCCATACTGCGCAAGACATCCTTGTTGATCTTGGCCCACGCTATCTGCTCATTAATGTCTTTTTCGTTATACATAAGCGATTATCACCGTAAATATTCTCACCAACTGTTAAACCGTTATCCTTCAACCAATGGTTATACCTTTTCCCGCACTCGCTCCAGGTACATAGTGGAAGGATCGACATTCAACGCTTCAAAAACCCGGTAACCGCGCAATTCCGGATTCTTCTTGTCTTGCTTTGTAACCCGGCGCGTCACCTGGTGCTTTTCCCAGAGTTTGGCGACGCGGCTGTTTTTATCCTGCCAATCACCAAACACGATAGCATTGGTGGGACAGGCCTGGGCGCAGGCCGTTGTAAATTCACCATCTTTGACCGGCCTGTCTTCCATGATGGCCTTGTCCTTCGCCACTCGGATACGCTGAATGCAGTAAGTGCATTTTTCCATGACCCCTTTGTCACGCACCGTAAGATCAGGATTTAACTGCATGTTAAGAGGTTCCGGCCACGAATCTTCATAGTAAGAATAAAAATTAAAATAACGCACGCGGAACGGGCAGTTATTGGAACAGTAGCGCGAACCAATACAGCGGTTATACACCTGGGCATTCAAACCGTCAGGCGTATGGTAAGTTGCCGCCACCGGGCATACCGGCTCACACGTGGCTGCATCACACTGCTGGCACAACATCGGCAGGAAACTCGCGCCCTGTTCCGGATGTTCCAGCTCGTGCTGGTCCCAGTAACGTTCGATGCGCATCCAGTGCATCGCCTGACCTTTTTCAAAGCGTTCTTTACCGACAACCGCCAGGTTATTTTCGGCATAACAGGCCGTGGAACAAGCGTTACAGCCGATACAAATATCCAAATCAATGGCCATACCCCAGCGGTGCTCATAATCGTGAAAACCGCCTTCTTCGTTACCCTTGCGGTATTGCGACCAGTTACTCAAAAGATTTTCTAATGACATGCTTACGCTCCCTCCGTCCGCTGATACTGCTCAACCGGTATGGTCGCCACTAATTTACGTCCCGCCTGTGTATCACTGGATCCCATGCGCACCACAACCTGGCTTTGCCCGGTTGGCGAGACCTTGACCCGTGTGGCATACATTGCCAGTTCTCCGGTCTTTTCTTCCCTGACCGGATTCAATAGTTTCATCGGATTAACACCCCGGTTTTTGGCATAACGGCCATACTCTTCGTGCCCTTGCCCCATAGGTATTGCAATGACATCCGGATGAATACTTTTAATAACAACCGCCTGTACTTTTAATGTTCCGTGCTCGGATTCAACATTAATAATACTGCCTTGTTTGATACCCAGTTTTTCCGCGGTCTTGGGATGAATTTCGGCCCAGGAATCCCAAACTACTTTACTGATTTGATCAGGGGCTTCCTGTAACCAGGGAATATTGGCGTGACGGCCGTCCCACATACCCAGGCGCGCAGATGGCACGAAGTGGTAACCGGATGAATCACTACTGTCCGGTGCCGGATCCGAAAACGCGACGGAAGAGACCGCTAACGACTTGCTGTTATTGGCAACCTTAATGAGACCTTTTTGCAATGCCGCGTTCCAGGCATCATCCGATGACAAATTCCCGGGTTTCAGCGCCGGCGGCATTGCCGCGTGCGCGTTCTTCAGGTACGCATAATAATCTGGAAATGCGCTATAGACGTCTTTCTTTAGCCCTTTGAGCAAATCCAGCACGATATCGCCGAAACCCTTGGTCTCAGCATACAACTTTTCCATTAATGGTTGTTGTACACCAATGGCAACGTCCTCGGGCTGGTACGCCGCGACATGAGTTCCCCAGTCCTCCAGATAGGAAGCAACCGGCAATACCACGTCGGCAGCCATGGTGGTCTCATCGGGAAATTGCGAAATAGCCACCTTGAGTGGAACACTGTCCAACGCTTCATCTATTCCAATAGACGGTGGTGCAGTGAACTTCGGGTTGGCGCCGTAGAAAAACACCGCGGACAATTGCTTGCCTTTGGCGGCTTGTACAAATTCAAACAAATCACCGGTACCACCTGTTTTGGCAACCAGTTGCTGAAACGGAAATACACCCTGCGACTCAATGGTTTTGCCAATATTGCCCAACAACTGGTTCAATAACATGACGGCCGCAACCGATGCGTAACCCTTCGTCTGACTTTCTACGGGGGTACCGGCCAATACCAGGCTGGGCGAGCGTTCTACCAGTAATTCAGCCATGCGCTGAATACGCTCTTCGTCGATACCGGCAATCTTGGCCGCGGTAGCCGGATCGTACTTGTTAATCAGGCTTTTCACCTGGTCAGGAAATGTCGACATATCCTTACCATGGTGATTCACCAGTTGATTGGCGATCCCCAATGCAATGATGCCTTCGCTTCCCGGCTTAACGGCCACCCACAGATCGGAACTGCCACCGGTCAATGACATCTTGGATTCAAAAGAAACCAGCAAGCCACGGCGTTTTTGCTTGCGAAACTTGGCGTATTCACCGGCGAAATGGACCGGCGAAATCCAGGTACCGAGAAAATCAGCACCGAATGATAAAATCATTTGCGCTTTATCCAGCCGCAGCCGAGGCAGGCTTTCACCCAGCATATCGCGGTTGACGGCTTGCCAGACCTCGCTGTTAACCGCTTCGTGCACGTAGTGCTTGTCTGAACCCAGCGCCTCGAGGTGGTTATTCAACAATGCAGACTGATGGCCGCTTAGCATGCCGGTAAACCACGCCACCTGGCTGCCGTCGGCTGAACCCAGTTTGTCCTGTATCGCTGCCATGGCTTTGTCCCAGGTCGTGGGTACCAGGTTGCCATTTTCACGCATCATAGGCGAGCGTATGCGATCGGGATTATAGTGCCCCTGCAAACCGGCCTGCCCCATCATGCAGGTATTGCCGTTGTTCAAGGCCGCATCCGGATTACCTTCCAGCTTCAACACCCGGCCTTCGCGCACCCGCCCGTGGATACCGCAGCCGGCATTGCATTGCCGGCAAATTGATGCATACCAGACACCGACACCGGGAATGACATATTCTTCCGGCATCAGGTAGGATTCGACGTTTTCCTTACCCTCTTCCAGCGTTACGTACGACGGTAAATCGCAACCCCCAAGGGCGGTTCCGGCGCCTCCCAGCCCCATGACTTTCAAAAAATTTCGACGATCAATTGTTCCGCTCATAGCTCTCTAGTCCGCTTTAATCATTTCTGACCGAATCGTTGGTTACTTTAATCCGGCAAACAATTGCCGGACGTCTGATATCACTTGTGGCATTTCCAGCAGTCCCCCGGACCGCCATTGTTGTTATGGCAACGCTTGCAGAACCCCATGTTCAATGGTTTAACCTTATGGGCGACTGTCATATTTTCCACTTCGCCATGACAAAACGCGCAAACTTCCTTCACGTTTTCAACGGGGAAATCCCTGTCGAACACGAAACGTTTCAGGTGGCGTTCATGAGTGAAGTGCACAAAATCCGGAACGTCGTGTACTTTTTTCCACGGTGGCGGTGTTTTGTCTTTCCAATACTGGGTCAATTTCTTAATTCGCGGCTTGTCAGTAGCAATAACCTTGTGACAGCCCATGCATTTACTGGTGGGAGGGATACCGGCAACCTTGCTTCGGCGCGCATAGGTATGGCAGTACATGCAGTTGATCTTGTTGATCTTGACATGGATATTATGGGGAAACTCGATGGGCTGCTGCACATCTTTGCCATCGTACGTTCCCTCGGGTGGAATGACTTCGGAAGATTTATCGGAAGACGACGAAACCACAACAAAAGGATAAACAGCAAGGGCGGACGCAATCACGATCATTGCCAGCCGGATATGCCATTTCCCTGTTAATAATTTCAAACGGCTCCATAGTTTATGGTTTTGCTTGTTTACTGCCATCTGTGTCCTCGTTATATATCGCTAGTCATCGCATACAACTGTTGTTATCAATAACAACAACCAACCGCCCACGCTTCGCCGCACGCGACAAAGCAGAATATTCGCATTTTTGGATTTATGGAAAATCGTAGAATTTTTAATCCCTAAGGACCGCGGCTCGGTTATTTAGAAGCATCTAACGCAATAGATCCGTCGTCCCTGCCACAAAGAATGAATTCGCTGCCCCCAGAATCTCATCCCTCGCGCTACTTCACCGCGATTTTTGAACTCCCCACTCGTGTTTTTGCTATTTTTATTTCCCGTTAACCCGTACAACCAGTTAACTTCAGGTGGTTTGGTAATACAAACGCCTCGTAGTTTGTTTTACCTTGCTTGACACATCCTCTCATAATCCCTGATAAGTTTTTTGGTATATCAGTATGTTCTTATTTAACTTTTTTATACCCAACTAAAAACTTGAGCAACCGATGCTAGACCAAGAATAACCGACATGTCAACGCTGCTATTTAAATTTGTAAAGATCCTTCGCAATATAATATTGCCTTTAAAATATACAAATTAATGCACTGCACTGTGTTCATAAAATTACTTAAGCAATACCTATCTCTGCCATCAGTCGCGGCTTAGTCGATGCATAGTGAATATAAGAAAAAAATAATATTGCGGACAGGTAACTCAATGAAGTTAATGGAAATCTTTAAGATGTTACTGGTAACGATAATGCAAGAGCTTCAATTGTTATGGTGCCAATTTTTTACATCAGTAACTTAAATATTAGAAGTTCATTGAATTTAATTTTTGCGTTTTTGTCGTTCCTGTTACAACGCCTCCGGATCACTTGCTGATAAAATTCTGTTACCAACCACGACTATTGCAACCGGTGACGTATAAAAATACTCAACATCGACCAGCCAATTTGATGCACAAAATGATCCAGCAAAAATTAACTGGGAACGGTAGAAGATTTTTCAAGCGCCTCCACCTTGCGTGTTAACGACTTAATCCCCTCCACCTTGGGGTTCAGCGCAATAATACGCGTCAACAACGATCTGGCACGCACGACTGCCTTTTTATCCAGCGCCACTTCCACCGCCTTGGTCATGCGCTTGACCCGCCCGTCAATCAGTGTCACCAGTCGACGACTAAAGGTATCCATATTATGCTCGTCGTCAACGGAACCGAAGTAACGAATCAACACCCGTAGCTGTGGTTCTTCAAATTCCACGTTGCCATACAACTTGAGCAATGCCTTGCCCGCGGATACCAGATTATTTTGGGCCAGGGCGGTCAGCTGCCACAACTTTTGTCCATCGCCGGTAGCTTTGAGATTCCGCAACCGGTCCAGCTTGTCTTGCATGTACAGC
>JASFOJ010000153.1:0-11854 GCA_050116575.1 Gammaproteobacteria bacterium
AACAGGATGGAGTTTTTACTGACAATACCCATTAACATCAACAAGCCGATGATGGCCGGCATGGAGAAAGCATTATGCGTTATGACCAGGCCGAGAAACGCGCCCCCTACCGATAGCGGCAATGCAGCCAATATGGTGACAGGCTGCAGAAAATCATGGAACAGCAACACCAGCACGATATAAATACAAAGTATACCCACCAGCATGGCATAACCAAAGCTGCCAAACAATTCTTTCATCCGTTCTACATCACCCAGGGCGGGCTGGCTGATTCCCGGCGGTAATTGTTGTAGCGATGGCAATCGCTCAACCTGTTTCTGCACATCACCCAATTGTTGTCCCGCAAGTTCGATATCGAGCGTCACATTGCGTTTGCGATCCAGCCTGTCTATCTGACTGGGGCCACTGTCCATTCGCACATCAGCAATAGCGTATAACGGCACTTCGCTGCCGTTGGCCGGGACCCGTATTTGTTTGATGGCTTCAACATCCTGTCGTACGTTTTCCTGTAAGCGTACACGCACCGGTATTTGCCGCTGGGGTAAATTGAGTTTGGGTAGTTTCACTTCGTAATCACCGGCAGTGGCCACGCGTATCGTGTTAGCCAATGCAACTGACGTCACACCCAGGTCAGCGGCGCGGGCAAAATCGGGAATGATGTGAATTTCCGGGCGCTGCAAACTGGCGCTTGAGGTAATATTGCCAATGCCGCTTAACGTGCGCAGTTCTTTTTCCACCTTTTGGCTGGTTTGCATTAACAAATCCGTGTCTTCACTTTGCAACACCACCTGGTACTTTTCGCCCGCTCCCCCCAGGCCAACCGACACCCGGGCACCCGGCAACGCCTTTAACCGCTTACGCATTTCGTTTTCAATTTCCGACTGACTGCGCGGCCGGTCGTTTCGATGCTTAAGCGTCACGGTTAGCGTTGCCTTGCGAACATCACTGCCGGCGCCTTCGCCAAAAGGGCCACGCCCCGTCGTAATCCCTACCGCGGTAAAGATACTGACCACATCATCGATCGGAATGATTAACTGGCGGGCTTGTTGAGCAACGGCAATGGTATCGTCAATCGTACTGCCAGGTGCCAGCTCTAGTTTCACTGCGGTTTGATTACGGTCCGCGGCGGGTAGAAATCCTTTAGGTAACAACGGCACCAGTGCCAGTGAGCCGGCGAAAAACAGCACAGCAAACAACATGGTAATCTTGCGATGTCGCAGACACCACTGCATCCAGCCCAGATAACGGGTTTTTAATTTGCTTTCGTCGTGTTTTACCGGGTGCGGTTTTAGGAAATAGGCTGACATCATGGGTGTCAACAGGCGCGCGACAATCAATGATGTTAACACCGCCACGGCAGCGGTGATGCCAAACTGTTTAAAAAATTTGCCGGGAATCCCGCCCATAAATGCCGTTGGCAGAAATACCGCCACCAGGGTCATGGTGGTGGCAATCACCGCCAACCCTATTTCCTGCGCCGCTTCCATAGCGGCTTGAAACGGCTTTTTGCCCATGCGCAAGTGACGCACGATGTTTTCAATTTCAACGATGGCGTCGTCCACCAGTATTCCCACCACCAGGGCCATGGCCAGCAAGGTGAGAACGTTGAGACTGAAATCCATTTGGTTCATTACGATAAACGTGGGAATAATGGATAACGGTAAGGCGGTTGCAGAAACGATAGTGGCACGCCAGTCGCGCAAAAACAGCAGCACCACCAATATTGCCAGTATCGCCCCTTCATAGAGCAACTCCATCGAACCGCGATAATTGTCTTCTACCGCATCAACGATGTTATAAGCTTCATTGATGGAAATCTGCGGGTATTGCTCCTGCAGACTTTCAGCCACCTTGCGCACTTTATCGGCCAGCGCCACCTCACTGACGCCGCGCAAACGGGTAATGTTAAAACCGATAACGGGCTTACCATCGAGAAAAGTATAAGTACTGCGTTCGGCGATGCTGTCACGTACCTTGGCGATATCCCCTAGCCGAACATTGCGGCCGTCACCCAGCGGAATTTCCAGCGCGGCGATTTGCTGGGTATTGTGAAGTGCTGCCAGGGTACGAACTGACTGGATGGTACCGCCGATATCACCCCGGCCACCGGAGGCATCCTGCTGTACATCTTTGAGCTTGGAGGTAATTAGAGCCGGCGTAACCCGCAACGCCGCCATCTTGACCGGATCAAGATCCACACTGACTTCGCGATCCACGCCCCCGACCCGCGAAAAAGCCCCAACACCGTCAATGGACAGCATGGCTTTGGCTACTTCATTGTCCACAAACCAGGACAACTCCTCTTCGTCCATATTATCCGATGACACGGTAAAGGTAATAATGGGATTACCCGTGGTGGTAATCTTGGAGACAACCGGGTCATTCAAATCGCCGGGCAGTTGGGCGCGTACGCTGTCCACAGCGTTGCGCACATCGTTCAACGCTGACTCGGTATCCTGATCAATGTTGTATTCAACAATAATCGTAGCGGTGCTGTCGGTAATAGTGGTATGTATATGCTCCACCCCACCGAGTGTGGCAATTTGATCTTCAATCTTGCGCGCAACTTCAGTTTCCAACTGCGCCGGTGCGGCGCCCTCCAGCGTTGCGGTTACCACGACACTGGGCAGCTCTATATCGGGAAAGTTTTGAATACCTAACGACCTAAAGCTGCTGATACCCAGAATAGTCAGCAAGGCAAAAAGTAAAACCCCCGGAACCGGGTAGCGAATGGACCACGCCGATATGTTCATTGCAGGTTCTTCTCGGCGTTCTGCTCGTTGATTTCGGCGATAAGCACTTTATCGCCGCTGTTGAGAAAGGCACCACCGGTGGCAACAACGACGGCATTTGGATTTAGACCATCGATAATCTCCACGCGGCGATTATCGCGACGACCGGTAACAACCTTACGCTGTATGGCCCGCTGATTTTCATCCAGTTCAAACACATAAGAATAACCGTCGCGCATCACCAGCGCCGATTCAGGAACGGTCAGGGCCTCTTTTTCACCCAGCAAAATAGTACCGCGCACAAACATACCGGGGCGTATCGAATCACTGACCGGCAGGTCGACATAGACCAGCGCCTTGCGAGTCCCAGGGTCAATGGTCGGAGAGCTGACCCGCACCGTGCCGTTTATAACGTTCCCATTAGCCAGGTTGATATGGGCTTTTTGTCCGGGACGAATTTGAGCCAATTGCTCAGCCATCATTTCCGCACGCCACTCAAGGCGGTTTTTTCGCACCAGGCGAAACAGTTCGGTGCCGGTTTGTACCACGGCGCCCAGCGTTGCGCTACGTGATGCAATCACGCCGTCATCGACAGCAACAATATTGGTTTGTCGCAGGCGAATCTGTTGGGCTTTCAATTGGGCTTTGGCGGCGTCCAGATTGGCTCTGGCTTTATCCCGTGCAATCAGGTATTGCGTGGTCTGTTGTTCAGAAAAAGCATTGCCACCTTTGGCATTAATGGCGCGCTTGGCGTTTGCCTCGGCTTCAGCAAGTTCGGCTTTTGCCTGGGCCACCAGCGCTTGTTTTTGGGCAAGATCCGCCTCCACAAGGTCCTGTGACAATTGCGCCAGTTTCTGTCCGCGCTTGACCTCATCACCGATATCCACATACAAGCGAGTAATGCGTAACCCGCTGATCTCGGCAGCAATGACGGCATCCTGCCAGGCATACAACCCACCGTTGGCTGACAGACTAAGCGGCCATGGCTGCCACTTGGGTTTTACCGTTGTTACGGTCAGCACAGCACCGGCTTTGCGCACTACTTTGGCGGGTTGACCATCGGCCTCTGCCAGCACAAGCGATGGAATAAATAGACTGATGACGACAATCAATATCTGGCGCTTGGTAAAGCTTAAATTCATGTTGCCTCTCCCGAAGGCTGCTGGGAATGGAGCGGTGTCAATGACAGGGCGCTGTATAAAAGATTACTAATAACGTTTAAAAGGTTAGTTAATTTGTCGGGAGTGAAATCCTGCCACTGCATCGTGCGCAATAGAATATTGCGCGAAATAATGACACCCATGATAGTACCGTTAAGCGCATGGGCTTGCAGGCGGGCAACTTCCGAGTTTTCATCAATACCCCCCGCCGCTGCCGCAATGCGGGTTAGCACTTTTAGCGAGGGTGTTGCACGCCGCTCGCAAATCAGGTCAAATCCCTGACCGGGGAAAGACAATTCGCGCATAACCAACACACTAAACCAGCGCTTTTGCTCGTTGAGCGGGAACCGCGCAAAAAAAGTTTTGATATATAATTCCAATGCAACGCCAAGCTGATTGCGATCACCCCTGGCGTTATCAATCACGGTATTAATATTGTCCATTGCCACCTGGAACCGGGACTCATCTTCATCCAATGTATCTTCAAAGATGGCCCTATAAAGTCCTTCCTTGCCCCCGAAATGATAGCGCACGGCTGCAATATTGGCGCCGGCTTCGGCACACAGTTCCCGCACAGACACACCCTTGAATCCGCTTTCCGCAAACAGACGAGTTCCGACGCTAAATAACCGGTCGCGGGTCTCGCTGCTTTCGGGCTCCAGCCGTTGTCGTTGACTACTCATAACACCGTTTAAGTTGTGGTGGTTGTCGGCGTAATATATTAAAACAATTGTTTTACTAATTCAAACAGTTGTTTTATTTACGTCCGGGAAATTAGTACCATGTTATCAATCAGTTATATAGTGTTGACGCACTTAGGCATCAACCGCGCCGGTCGAAATGTCTTCGCACTCCAACCTGGATGGTGCAAAGCGGAATCCGGGATGATTCCCAACGCATACAGCAAAATATCCTGGATTCCGCAATTGTTATCCGGGCTACTGCTATTTGCTGCAAACTTTTTACACTCCAACAAAAAAGGCACACCGAAGTGTGCCTTTTCAAACTACTGATCAGAAGTTATCTGATGTTAGTCCGTATTCAATGGTGGTCGTAATCGCGACCAACATTGAAAACCTTTAGATCTTCGGCGACGCTGATTCTGCCAGTGTAACCGTTGGCACGAATCGCATCTTTAACAACATCGATATTAGGCTCTGTATTAGGTGTTAGATGTGATAACACAAGTTTCTTTGGGTTGGCCGCAGCTGCCACTTCACCCATACGCGATGGAGTGGTATGTAACAGGAAAAACGCCTTATCGCGAGGAGACTTGTTCGGCAAGGTATCAGTAATTGCAGTGTCATAAATCACTAGATCTGCATCCTGAGACAGCGAAATCATATGACTACCGGCACTGCTGGTGTCACCGGAATAGACAATAGACTTGCCTTTGTAGTCTATACGAAATGCCAACGCGGGGACCGGGCCATGATTGACCCCAACGGCCGTAATCACCAAGCCGTCTTTATCATAAATAACATGAGATGATAAATCATTGATATCCCCCATCCAGTTGGGTGAGACGTCCTGCGTGTTGTAGGCGAATATACCCCCACTGATCATCTGTGAGAAAACGTGCAAATAACGATCCAGACCGGTATTCACATTAAATTGTTCGTCGACAAATGTACTGGTCGCCGGATACTGCGCTGTCATTGGATCGACGAGATCCGTCAACGGTTGTACTAAAACACCAGATGCTGCAGCAAACGGCGCATTGTTCGCACCCGGTCCATAAACCGTGAAGGGTTCTGTACGGCCATCGGGAAAATCAATCGGCTGAGTAGCAACATTCGCTACCCGATTCTGAAAATACATATCCTTAACGATAGCATCCAGGTCCCCCATGTGATCGATATGCAAGTGACTCAGTAAAATAATATCCAGATCCTTGATGTTAGCACCACTTTGCCCCAGACGCAGGTAGGTACCGCCACCGCAATCCATTAGAATTTTTGGCTGGCCATCGACAAAAATCAGGTAGCCCGCGCTGGCGCGGCCACTGGTTGTCGCAAGTGGACCACCAGAACCTAATACCATGACTGACAAGTCACCATAGACTTTATCAACCGGAAGTCTATTGTAGTAATCGTCTGCAAAAGACGTTTTGCTAAAAATTGCCACCATAATACTAAGTACTATGATCATTCGACGTGTCATCAAATTGCCCATTAATCTCCCCCTTATTGATTGCATTTAGCGCGTAAAGATTGGAAATGAGCGATATTTATACCAGATTGCGATAATTTAATCTATTCTTATTTTCTAAACTACTTTTGAGTACGTAGTCTTCGCTGTCAGTCGCATATTAATCTGTTTAAACACCACGGTTTGGTAGGAAACACATTTGAACTACTATACTTAGGTAATATAATTTCGCATTACAACGACTTTACCATGATAATAATGGCAATGTAGTCAAAGTTGAAAATTGCAACTTCAAAGCCAACAATCAGCAAAATAGCGGCAAAAATTTATAAATATTTTATAAATATTAAAATCAAGCTGCAAAATACTCATACTGAGAGCGAACCAGAATAAACGCAAGCCACAAAAATCAGCGTAAGCTGCCTGAATAGAGCAAAGTGTAATAGAGGTTAAATCCCGGAAAAGATCATTTTCCCTTTCTGCTACCAAGTGACCAATATACGATCCTTGCCGGTTATCAAAGCCACTCCAATTTTAAATGTGCCTCGATTCCGCGATAATTTTGGGTTTCAATGCCAGCGCTTTCAGTATGGGCTCTTTTGCGACTTTGAAATTACCATACCGCACAAACAAGAAATATTTATTATTGACAACATCATCGACAAAAATACGCCTTCTTAAACAATATTCATCATTTATGGAAAATAATGCCATTTCCCACATGGAGAGTTCGCAAATAATGATACAGCTTGGCTACGCTTTGAGAGTCCAGTAGGTAGTAATTTGCCTGTTGCCGCACACATCTAGTACAAAATGGATATCCTGACGACACAATAAGCCCTTTGGGATATACTAAGGTAGGAACCTCATCGCAAGATGATTAGCAAGATATATAATTCGCGTTAATTCCAGAATCTACTACCTGCTTTAATACAATGTTTGAATTTAATTTATCAGGGTCGTATTCCACAGTTAGCAAATGCTGTCGACCCGGGGCAAAATTCGCCACTGATACGCCGTCGACATTCTCCAGCTTTTTCTCCAGCCCGCGGCGTTGCTGAATCAATAAATTAGGTTGCACATAAATTAAAACGCCAATCTGACACATTGCTTTCTATCCGTGCTAGTAATTGAAGTCTAGTCTATATACATTCTGTCACCGCAATTTATAAAAGGTTTAGTTCCGCCAAATGTGAATATTTACACTTAATCTGCGTAAGTCGAGACACCACTTTGGATAAGCTGATATAGAACAAGCTGTTCATTTCGGTGCAACGTTTACTGGCTACCTTTTTACTCACGCTGATCATTATAAATTTTACCTTTCCATGCTTGTGTCGTTCTTAGAAATTTATTTTTTCGTGACGAAGCGAATTGTCTTACACTGTTTGTCGAATAATCTGTAATCAACAGCAACAACAATACAATAAGACCAATGTTTATTTTAACAACGTGCTTTACTAAAGAGAAAACCAGCATAATCGACGAGATAATAATAGGAATTGGTGTAAATTTGTATTGTTCGACCTTATTTGGATAACCGGCTCTCTGAACCTCGGCGGCACCCTGACGTGAATGTCCCGGTCCCAATTGACAATAAGTGTTTGTGGATTCCACTGATTTCATGTGCCTGCCACAAAAAGAATATACTTTAAAAGCCGATGTTCTCTGTCTTTTGTATTAAGTATTTATTATTCGACAAAAATTTACATTAACATAGATCAAAATATCTATGTGACATAATCACGTTTATAACCACATTCAATAGCGGATCCGAGATACGTACTTAGTGAGATATGGTGTTGTACGCCCCAAGAAAATATAGAGCAATCACAGCATTGGTCGAAACTTTTTGAGCGGCCCTAAAAATTGCTTATTTGATACCTAAAAGTATGGTTTAAGGGTTGCTTAGACACGGGAATTAATTTATTTCGGTTGATTATCGGAAAGGTACCTAAAGGGCCGATATAAATCGGCCCCTTTTAATGAAACGCTATGCCGCCATCATCTTTTCCAGCGCCGCCTGATCCGGTCCAACGAATGTCGGTGCCTGGTATGCGTTTGCCAGAATATCGAGCAGGGTTTTCTTCATATCCTCGGCAACGGGCAGATGAGAGCTAAGGATTGTTTTGGCGTTCAACTCATCGAGTTTCTTAAGGGTGGCGTTGAACTTTTCCGGATTCGTCACGCTTAACCAGGGCGCATCAATACTCGCCCATACGGTTCCGCCATCTCGTAATTGTGACGGTGCAATTTCCGCTGCATTGTCGACAGGTGCCTGCAGGATCGCACCGAAACAATCTGCGCTAATCAACGTCGAAGAAGTTGGGTCATATAAACCGGTGGTTTCAGGAGCATCAAACGTAGGTGGTTTGATAGCCAGTAATTTTCTATCACCTGCATTCAACGATTGACCAGGGTTTAACAGAAAGACCCGATCCAGAGGAAACCCATGTAAGCCCATCTTGGCCATGCCCAGGTAAGTTGTCACGACACGAGCTTCAGGCGCTTCGGCAAGCACCGCTTCAAAGTTGCCAAGGTGATCCATATCGGCATGAGTAATCCAGATCCAGCGGATTTCCTTCGGATCAATGACTGATTTTAATTCCCGCAGAAACTCCGGCTGCACGGCGGTCATACCGGTATCGACCAGCACAGGTTCCGAAGCATGAATAACAAAGGCATTCACGGGGAGGACCCCAAAACCCGGTATCGGAATATAAGAAATAAGCGATGTGATGTCGGGCGCTACCTTTCGCGATTCAAACATAGTTGGTCCATTCATATTTTATCCTCCACATTCAGTGAGTTAGCTATTTTTACAATTAATAGCGCGCTGCGGCCACAGGCGTATTGCCCTCCTCAATTTCCGGTGAACACTAGTGTTCACCGTTTACAAATCCTAGGACATGCCAGCCCACTTGTCAATATTTAATTAATCAGCTATGTTTACTGAATATGAGTAAGCGAAAATACACCAAAACACGCCGTGCGGAACAAGAGGACGAAACAAGAAACCGGATCGTCGAAGCTTTAGTGGCTTTACACGAGGAAGTTGGACCAGCGCACGCCTCAATCAAAGCCATCGCGGAAAAGGCGGGAGTTCAACGTCTTACCGTTTACCGTCATTTTCCTGATGACGTAAGTTTGTTTCAGGCTTGCACGTCGCATTACCTGGCATCGTACCCCCCGCCAGGTATTACCGATTGGGCAGACATAGACAATGCCGGCGAACGCAGCCACCAGGCGTTGCTGGCTTTCTATAGGTATTATCGTCAGACGGAGAAAATGTGGAATAAAGCCTATCGTGATGTTGACCAGGTTGAGGCACTACAAGGCCCCATGAACCAGTTTGAAGCCCACATCGACCAGGTCACCAATGATTTATTAAAAGCCTGGAATACAACGCATAATACTAAAAAGCAATTACAGATAACGTTGCGGCATGCGCTGCGATTTTCCACCTGGCGATCATTGAAAAATGCAAAATTAAAAGACGAAAAAATGGCGGAACTGGTGGGTACGTGGCTATGTTGTATAGTCAGCTAAGAGACTGTGGACTGTGGACTGTGGACTGTGGACTGTGGACTGTGGACTGTGGACTGTGGACTGTGATATTAGTCCGTTTGAATTGAAAAAATGCCATCGAAATTCCGGTACATGTGACGTAGCGTGCGTCGCGCGCATGAAAACTCTTGCTGTTGTACCGACCTGATGGAGCAAAGCAGAATCCGGGTTAAATTTTAGAACGACTCGCTTTCTAATTCTGCGATCAACTGGCTGATATATGGCCCGATCTGGTTATCAAAACCACTCCATTCGTTATATTTGTCCAACTCG
Organism: Gammaproteobacteria bacterium; assembly: GCA_050116575.1. Classification (GTDB taxonomy): domain Bacteria; phylum Pseudomonadota; class Gammaproteobacteria; order SZUA-152; family SZUA-152; genus JAKEGK01. The sequence continues at coordinate 9,884 of JASFOJ010000153.1, forward strand.
GCGACGACCTTGGGTTTCATTTCAAAATCCATCAAGCCCTGGTCATAGTATTTGCTCACCATACCGCGTAATCTCTGATATATCTCTGCAAATTCTTTTACCAAGTTTATCTTGCCGCTTCGGCCATGACCAACCACAACATACCGAGGATTCATTGCCAATGCTTTTTGGGTAGCATTATAAGCATAAGCGCCTTTAAAATTACCGTGTCCCATAAACGAGAAATGCTCGTTATTAACAATATCACCAGTAAACAGCACACCCTCTTCCACCACGTTGACCATTAAATCCGTCGCCGTATGCGCCTTATCAAACAACACAACCTGAAAAGTAATACCACCAATCTTGTATTCCTTGTTTGCCGCCGGTGTATGAGGTATCATCGCTTTTGTCCCGGCAAAGTCATCGCCAAGCCGTCTGGCAAAGGTATCCATCCAGAATTTATCTTCTCCCCCGTTTAATAACGAAATCAGTTCAGGATGGGCAATAGTCCGTACATCAGGATAGGCCTCAACAAGCGCCTGGTTCGCCAACCAATGATCGCCGTGAAAATGGGTGGTAAATATATGAGTAATAGGTTTTGATGTAACACTACCGATCTTGCGCAAAATCATTTTTCCGATTTCATAGCTACTGCCGGTATCGATAACGACAACGCCGGCACCGGTGACGACAAAACCGGGATTGTTATGAAAACCATGACTCACTTTCGGATCTTCGTCATGAGGGCCATGTTCAATGACATAGGTGTGAGGACCGATTTTCATCGGTTCTATATCTGGCCATTCGAGCGCATAAACTTGCTGCACAGCAACACAAAAGAAACCGAATATATAAAGAACACAGCGCTTCATATGTAACTCCATGATTAATATATGCTTTCCCATTTGGTGGGCGACCTGTCCAGGGCCATTCCACTCGAACAATATATATGACAACCTGAGAAAATACACAAGCTCCAGGCTGGAATTTTCCTATTATTTAAGTATTTATACGTATCAATGGCGTCCCCTGGTTTCTTGTTGGGAAAAATATCTATCCGAGCCCCTGCATACAGAGTAGTGAAAAACCGGCGGGAAATGGGTTTACAAAACCGTCGGCGGCAAGGATACCGCTGCCGAGCAAACAGGAATGTTTTCACAGCGAGCTTACCTGGTACAGGGTATTGGCCGCAAATTCAACCAACTAAAATTGCCGGTGTCACCGACGGATATTCGCATCTCGCCCGTTATTAAACTGTTAGGGCCGTTCTGGAAGTGTTCAGCCTGCTTCAATAGTGCATGTAAATGCCGCGCAACGTATCGTGGGTACGACCGTGGTCAGCAACAACAACGCATTAAAGGAGGTACATATGCATTTGAAAGGCTTTCCGGGTATTGCGTTGATTATACTTTCCCTTGTTCTGTCGGCATGCCATGACCCGTATTACGACCCCCACTATTACAGCAACTATGTTGCACCTGGAGAGTTCCAATATATTGACTACTCCTTCGATCCCTATGAAACCTACCGCATAGAACTGACGACCTACTCCGGCGACGCAGACATTGCGGTTTACAATGAAATTGGTGAATTGGTGGTTTTTTCTGACGAATACTCAACCAGAACAGACGAAGTGATCTTTACTGCCGGTAACAGCACCTACCAGGTGGAAATATACGGAAATTTGGGCAGCGATTACGATCTCTATATAGAGCAGTTACCGTACTACGACACTGGCTTAACGACGGACACGGATGGAATTGAATTTAATATCGACAGCAACGTATTCACTGGCGATATATATTCTATCCTGGCGACCAGGTCCTTTCAGGTCAATAACGCCTATGAATTATTAACCATTACACCATCGCCGGACCCCATCTGGCTGGATGTCACCCCCACCGGGACTATCTACAGTTCCCCCGACAGCAATAGTACAACAGTTGCGGTGAATATACTGGAAACCGACTCACCCTTCTACACGAACTA
>JASFOJ010000154.1:0-11835 GCA_050116575.1 Gammaproteobacteria bacterium
GTGTTGTTGAGCCCGGATTGGATTTATGACGTTGACTGGGCGGGCAACCATGTGAGTGTGGACCTGGATCGTGACGTTATTCGGTCGGCGCCATCATATGACCAAGTGAAAAATATAACCCGCGACGATGAAAGGGCCCTGTTCAGGCTCTACGGTATGCGTTGCGACGGGGCTAATCAATAGCCAACAGCCGCGAAGGAGTAATACAGGAAAGTAACCGTCTGCTGGTGATACCTCATCGCTTCACTCGTCCAAACAGTTTGTTTTACCTTTCCCGCCTTTTCCATCGACTCCGTTAGAACTTATCATGATATACAGTAACCTACTAACATTAACAGGATATACGCCTGTTGCAGCCGGTGGCCCTGGGATGAATAATGGGTATTGTGCCACCAATATGGACTGTTTTGATAGCCGGGTCGGTGCGTACACGCGTGAATCACACTTGCCTGACTAAAATCATTCTTTCCGCCCGGATTTAGGTAATAATGGTTATTGGCGGTACCAGATGCCGTTGCTACTGACCACAACAAAGAGCCAGAGAAAAATACTAATCGCTAAATGTGTAATCGCGACTATGACCCAAAAGCGGCAGCTGTTTATCGGGAGTCTGTATTGAACCCTTGGTTACGCGCGTCCATTCTCCTGTGCTTTTTAGTGATTTCGACAAATGCGCTTGCTCAGCGGGTCACGGTAACGCTGGATCTGCCAAAAATCAGCAAGCAACAAAAGGAAAAGGTTTTGGAGAGTATTGGCCTTTATACGCAACGCAATTCACCATTTCTCACCGATGACTATATCGCGCGCCTGTTGCAGCGCGGGGAACAGGAAATTCGCACCGCTATGCAGGTATACGGCTATTACAAAATTACAGTAGACAGCAAACTTAAGAAAAACGAGGACGTCTGGCAAGCTACCTACAAGGTGGACCCCGGGGAGCCCATCAAAATCCGCAACGTGGATGTTAGTGTTAATGGCGAAGGCAGCGGCGACGAAATATTAAAGCAATGGCTTGCCAATTACCCTTTGCATAATGGCGATACCCTGAATCAGTTACGTTACGAACAGGCCAAAAAATCCCTCCAGAATATTTTATCGGAACGCGGCTATTTTAAATCCAGGCTGACCAGCCATGAAATCCAGGTCAGTATGAAACAATATTATTGCAATATTGTTTTTCACGTGGATACCGGTCCCCGACACCGCTTTGGTGATGTGACATTTGTTCAGGATACCTTCGATACCTCGTACCTGAAACGTTTTGTGCCATTCTCGAAAGGTGAATATTTTACCGGCGATGGTTTGTCCCAGTTAAAGAAGAATCTGGCATCCAGTAATGAATTCCAGTCGGTGGAAATTGCGCCCTTGGTTGAGGCCGCGGAGAATAACATTGTTCCCATACGTACTACGCTAATTCCGAGAAAGCCCACCCGTTATACTTTTGGCGTTGGTTTTGGCACCGACACCGGCCCCCGTGGCCGTATCGGCGTAGAACGGCGTCGGATAACCAACACCGGTCATAAGGCCAATGCCGACGCTTTCGTCTCTAAAGTGAGATTCAAGCTGACCGCCAATTATTCCATACCGCTGGCCAAGCCACCTTATGATTACCTGTTGTTTTCCGGGGAACGGGTCATTGAAGATACTGATGATACTTACAGCCAGAGCAATACGGTATCGGCCAGCACCGTTTACGCCCTGAAAAACTGGCAGCGAACCTTATCCCTGTCCTATTTGTCAGAAATTTATACTGTCAGTGACGAACAGCGGCAATCGTCGCTATTGATACCCGGCATCAGCTTTATGTATCAGCCGGATGACGAGCGGGATTATTCGGGTCTGTTTGACTACCGCTGGCGTTTTACCATTAGTGCCAAAGGCGCCGATAAAAGTATTGCGTCAGATGTGTCATTTGTGCAGAGCCGCCTGTCGCTGGGAAATCGTTTCAAATTGCTACCGAAGTTCAATTTGGTTACTCGTGTGGATGTAGGCTGGACCTGGGTGGAAAATTTCGATGACCTTCCGGTATCACAGCGGTTTTTCGCCGGTGGTGACCAGAGTATACGGGGATTTAACTATAACAGTATCGGTCCAAAGGATGCCGACGGTAAAGTGATCGGCGGTGACCGGCTGTTGGTGGGCAGCGCGGAACTGCAATATCAATATGCTCAGGATAAGGACGTGGCTGTATTTTACGATGCGGGTAACGCATATACCGGATCCCAGTTTACAGTGGAAAATGGTGTCGGTGTTGGCATGGGATGGGCGCTGCCGATTGGTGTGTTACGAGTCTATCTTGCCAATGCCGTGAGTGAGCCGAGCAATCCCTGGCGTCTGCATGTTCTGGTAAGCGCTGATTGGTAAGCAATGAAGATCGCAAAACGGATAACAGGCATTGTCCTCCTGGGCGTCATGTTGCTGGTGACGGTGGTCGGATATTGGCTGGCGGCAACAACACCGGGGTTGCGTTTTGTGCTCGGCGAGGTTGTGCGTTACACGCACTTGCCGTTGACTTACACAAACCTTCAGGGGTCCATCGTGACCACCATCCGCGCTGACAAGGCAACCTATGATGCCGATTCCGTCAAAGTTGTCATCGATGATTTTACCACGGAGTTCGCGCTGCGGCCGTTGCTGCGACTGCGGCTGGATTTTAGCAATGTCGGCGCAAGCCGCGTCGACGTGCTGCTGCAGGACAATGGTGCTGCCAGCGACTACGACCAACAGGGCAATGACACCGTTGCCGCTGCCGATCAGCAGTCGGGCTTGCCGGTGTCCATACTGATTCACCGGACCGCCATCAAGCAAATTAATGTGTTCACCGGATCGCAGCAACCGGTTACCTTCACCAATGTCTCCATGGCTAGTTCAACCATTCGAGAGAACTTCCAGTTTGAAAAACTCGCATTTTCCCGCGCGGAAGGCCAGTTTAGCACCACCGGGGAGATCGGCTTTGACATGGAGGCGCCGTTGAGCCTGGATGTCCAGTGGGCTACCAATGCCACGGATACCTTGCCCGCGATGAGCGGCGCCGGTTCAATCAACGGCTCTTACCGTAAACTGGAAGCCAAGACGACGATTGATAAACCGGAAAAACTTTCCGTATCAGCAACGGTGGACCAGCCGTTTGCTGACATAAGCTGGCAGGGCACATTAATCGGCGACAGTCTTGCGCTGTCACTTGTCAATCCATCGTTGTCGACGAAGTTGCAAAAACTGGCACTACAGTTGTCGGGCACTGCGAGTAGCATCACGGTGACGGGTAACGCGACTATTCGTGATCGGCAGTACGGTAACTGGTCGGCGGCTCTGGACGGTACGGTGGGCGCTGATCAATGGGTTTTGCGTCATTTACAACTGGCGTCGCTGGACAATAGCGCGACGTTGCACCTACAAGGCAAATCGGGAGAGAACTTTGACTACAGCCAGCAGGCCCCGTTTGACGCCGAGATGTCCTGGACCGATGCACAATGGCCGCCCCACGGTGAGGCAAACATTCGCAGCAGTCGTGGCGAGGCCGCCTGGTCGGGATCGATCAGCCAGTACCGATTAAAGGTCAACCATACCGACGTTCAGTGGCAGGACTATGCGGTGTCAGAGCTGAGTGCCGACGCGGCAGGCGGTGTCCAGTCAATGTCGTTATCATCCTATAGCGCCGGTTATCTCAACGGGCGATGGGCGGGCTCAGGACGCGTCAATTGGTCAAATGGACTTAGTTGGCAGTTGGAAAACGCCTTTTCAAAAGTGGATCCTTCTCGCCAGTGGGAAAAATGGCCGGCGAGCCTGCGCGGCAAGGCCCGGGTAACCGGTACGTTGAAAAACGGTGACTGGTCCGTTGATGCAGCCGTGACCAACCTGGCGGGTACGTTGCGCTCTCTGCCCATTGACCATGCAGCGTTTTCGTTGGCTGCGGCAAATGACCAATATAAGTTACGTAACGTAACATTTCGATCCGGCAATAACCGCCTACAAGGTGCGGCGCAGTTGAACACGAGTGGCGCGCAGCCGCAAATTGTCGCCAATTGGAATGTTGCCGCCGGCAACCTTTCACAGTTGTTGCCCGATACCAGTGGGGAATTTCACAGCCGCGGTACTATAAAGGGAACGCTAACCTCGCCGGCATTGTCATTGTCGGTGCATGCCAAGCAACTGGCCGTAGGCGATTATAAACTGGCGGCGCTGGATGCCAGTGCCGGCGTTGATCCCGAGCCGGATGGCAAACTGCATCTGGATTTACAGGCCGCCGGTTTTTCCTACCAGACATGGCAAATGCAGCATGCCAGGATACAGGCAACAGGAACGACGGCCAGGCACACGATTAAAATCAAAACCCGGGTTAATCCTGAACGTATCGTTGATATGCTGGCGGCCGGCGGCTATAGCGACACGGTCTGGTCGGGTAAACTTATATCCACCGACGTTAGCACGGAGTTACTGGGTCAATGGTATCAACCACAACCGGTAAAACTGCTGGTCTCCGGTGGTAAGCTGCAACTGGACCACTGGTGCCTTGCGCTGCGAAAGTCGCCATCAAAGACCTGCTTGACGCTTGATTCGCAAGGTTTTACCGCATGGCAGGGAAAGTTGATATTAACGGCTTTGTCGACCCAAAGGCTAAAGGCATTTTTTCCGCAGATGATATCCGAAACGGAAGGCGTGTTTAACGGAGATGCCCGGTTTGACATCGACGGTATTCATATCAATAACCTGTCCGCGCAGTTGACCAGTAAAGAAGGTATGCTGGTTTATGGTTTTCAGGACACGGAGCGTCAAAAATTCAAATATCAGCAACTTGATTTTTCCGTTAACCACAACAAGGCGGGTATCAAGGTGAGTGCCAATGTTGATATGCTGGGTAAAGGTAAAATCACCGGAAACCTGTTGCTGAAGGATAAGCACACCATTGGCCCGATTGCCAAGAGTCAGTATTTACAGGGACGAATGGTGATCGATTTGAATGATCTGGCGATCCTGCATTTATTATATCCCGAGGTTCAATTTAAAGAAGGACGTAAATACAGCGAGTTCACCGTTAGCGGACAACTCGGAAAACCGGTGTTTGTCGGCTATACTACGGTGTCGATAAAATCTGCGTTGTTGCCCCGGTTGGGTATCGAACTCAAAGACGCCAATTTGCGCTTTGACTACGATGGGAAATATGGAATAACAGCCAAGGGACGCGTATCTTCGGGGGATGGCTATGTCAATCTCGAAGGCAAAGTTATCGATTACTTGACTGACAATTTACAGGCCACGCTGAAAATACAGGGTAAAAATTTCCGGGCAGCAAATACCGCTGAAATTACGGCCGCGGTCTCTCCTGATCTGACACTGTCGCTGAAAAATAATGTGCTGAAAATGCGCGGCGAACTGGATATTCCAAGCACCGATGTAAAAATTCTGGACTCGCCCGGCAGTGTTTCACCTTCCAGCGATGTAGTCATGATCGATGAGCGTAAGAAAGAACAAAAAACCCCGAAGAAACAGCTCTCGTTCGACGCCGAGGTGCGCGTTAAACTGGGGCAGCTTGTTCGTTTCCAGGGTTTTGGTGCCAAGGGAAGATTGACCGGTGAAGTGGTGGTTCGCGAAGAGACGTCGGGGGAAGCCACGGGCAGTGGCGAGATTTCCATCGTGGATGGCAAATTCAGCGCGTATAAGACGGAACTGGATATTGAAAAAGGTAAATTGGTTTATGCATCGTCTCCCATCGATAATCCACTGGTGGATATCCGCGCCCAACGCAAAGTCAATGACGATACCATTGTGGGCGTGGATGTTTCCGGCTATGCCCAGGAACCCAAGCTCAATTTGTATTCCGAGCCCGCAATGGATAACGCAGATATATTGTCCTATATGATACTGGGTTATCCCATTGGCCAGGCGACACAAAAGGAAGGTTCGGTATTGGCCAGCGCGGCCGCTTCCATCGGACTGGTGGGTGGTGAAATACTGGCAAAAAGCATCGCCAAGGAATTTGGTATCGATGAAGTGAAAGTGGAAACGGATTATGCCACCAAGGAGACCAGCCTGGTGCTGGGAAAATACTTGTCGCCGCGCCTGATTGCAAGCTATGCCGTGGGTATTGGTCAGACAGCAAATGTATTTCGTCTTGAGTATCAGCTCACCAAGCAATGGGTGCTGAAAACCGAGACCACCTCTGAGGGGGGAGGAAGTACGGATTTGTTGTATACCATCGAGCGATAGAGCCGTTGTTGCACAATGAAAATTATATGAATTGGCCGGGCGTTCTGTTTAACAGGATAACAAATTTATACATGGCCGGTTTATACCAATGTGTTCACGCAGTTGACGGGGAGGATTCTTCGGTTTTTCCAGGGACGACGAATCTCAGCCAGCAATAACCCAGAATGCCGGAGACAATGGAAGCAATAAATATCGACAGCTTTGCACTGGTCAATGTTACTTCGTCGGTAAAGCTTAATCCGGCAAAAAAAATGGACATGGTAAAGCCAATGCCGCTTAACATGGCCATGCCAAAAATATGATTTAACGAAATATCGCCGGGTAGCCGGCCATGCCCGCTTTTCAGACCGAGCCAGCAGAACAGCGTAATTCCCAGTGGCTTGCCCAGCACCAGTCCGGTAATAATGCCCCACGATGTGCTTTGTGTGGCAATCGCCGTTAACACTTGGTGATCAAGGGCTATACCTGCGTTCATTAGTGCAAATATGGGAAGCACCAGCAGGATAACTGGTCGTTCCAGGGATCGTTCCCAGCGTTTTAATGGCGTGGTAGCGCGCTGGGCGCTTTCCTTTACCTGTTCGGCCAGTTTGTGTTGTTCTTCGTCAGCCAATACATCCAGTTCAGGTCCGCCGCGACTACTGCGGATTTTAATTAATTCCAGCAACCATTCAATACGCCGGATTAGCCAGTTGTCACTGTGCTCCGGCCTGGCCGGTGTGGTTAGCGCAACGGCAACGCCCGCAATCGTCGAATGCACTCCGGAATACTCCAACATAAACCATAAAACAATACCCACGGTGACATAAACGGAAGGCCGGCGTACACCGGTATAGTTCAAAAGTGCCAGCAAAAGCAAAACACCAACGGCGCCTAGTAGTGCCACCGTATGGATGGTCTTGGTATAAAACAATGCAATCACCAGGATCGCGCCCAGGTCATCGATGATGGCCAGCGCGGTTAGGAAAGCGGCCAAACCGGCAGGCGCCCGGCTTTTCAGCAGTACCAGGACTCCCACCGCGAATGCCGTATCGGTGGCCATGGGGATGCCCCATCCATCCACGGTGGCCGCGGAAAAATTGAACGCGACATAGATAACTGCCGGCAGTGTCATGCCACCGAGAGCCGCAACAATGACGATCATTGAACGACTTAAATGTCGAAGTTCTCCCACCAGCAGTTCGCGTTTGATTTCCAGTCCCAGCACGTAGAAAAACAAAGCCATGAGTCCGTCATTCACCCAGTGCTTCAGCGATTTTTCAAAGAACCAGTCACCGATATGAAAACCCATGGGGATATGAACCAGGGATTCGTATTGCAAGCGTAAAGGGGAATTGGCAATAATCAGTGCAGTGACAGTGGTGAACAGCAATAGATAGCTTGATTTGCTTTCATCGCTAACCAGGCTTTGTATGGGCGAGATAATTTTTTCGAGTTTCCCCGGTATATTCATAGCGTAAAACCTGGCATCAGACGACGATGGATGCATTGATCAATAACAGCTACCACTTTCGCTCGGATAGAGAAAATCTTCTTGGGAAAGTATATCAGCGATGTTAAAAGAAATCCGGGGACATGACCGGACTATGGAAAGGGATATATGATCACCAATATATACTATAAACACTCAAAGCGATGCCGCGTATCGTGACACGCGGCATTTGCATGAGAATTGTGAATATTGCAGCTATATTGGAATGCCAACGACTAGTACAGCAAACCGGCTGTATTATGACGCTTCCCTAAACGGGCGCATTATTACAATGTTGTTGCCTCGGTTACCATCCCCACACGACACCTTCCAGAATATCTGCGGCACCGACAAATTTTTGGGGATCGGCGCGGATAAATTTCTTTTTACGTTTGCTAAATCGGCTTAACAACTTATCGGCGACCATCTGCCCGTCCTTGGAGAGCAACGTATCGGCGATCACTTTTGTCTGGTCATGAAGTCGTTGACTGACGCTGATCGTTTGATTGGGCAAGGCGCGCGTTTTTGCGACAATCTTTAACGTGCTTCGAATTTTTTCCGGCAGACGTTTGTATAGCGTGGTGCGGAAAATGGTCGCCTCGCACTTGCCCTCCTTGAACGCCTGGTAAGATTTGCGCTGCCCCCCTCTAACTTCATATATGACGGGTTGTATAACCGGATTTTTAAAAATATCATAAACCAGGTCGGTGGCCAGGTGCGGCGATGGCATACCGCAAATTTTTCTGCCGATCAGGTCGCGCTTATTGTTGATCTGGTCATTGTTTTTATTTGTCACAACGTAAAATTCCAACGAGCCGGGGAGGGACACGACCGGGATGTGTTTGAGGTTCTTCTGGCGCCAGGCCACAAAATGCGGTCCGTCAAATACAATATCGTAGTAGCCGTCGCGCATCTTGGTGGCATAGTCAGCCCAACTTTTTGGATGCATATACACCACTTTTTCGCCCAGCGCCTCAGTTAGCTTTTTAGCAATGGGATCATACATTTCCTTGCCACGTTCGGCGGTTTCCCGGGGCGGCGCGGTAAGGATCAGCTCGGCTGCAATGGCAGAGGGAATGTAGCTTGCGAGCAGGCAGATACCCAATAACCAATGAGGAAAGAATATGTTTTGTTTGCTCATATCAGTGGCCCCCGACTTGTTTTACTATTGATTGAGGCAAATAGTATTATCGTTACTGGTACGACCAATCCGTGTAAAAACTCATAATTTTTACTACAAATTATTATTATTGTCGCTATTTGGGGCCTTCCTGACCTCTGTAATATCCAGCAGATAATAACGAAAAAGAAGGTTAAAGTATGTACAGTTTATAACAACATTTACTAAGACTGAATGACACTTGAAATGTTTTATTAACGATCAACCCTGAACCCTCCATATTTTATACATATTAATATGATAAGTGCGGCATGCGTACCTATTTTTTACTAACTAAATTTAGCAATTGCCGTCAGTTTTTAAAATGGCGACATTAGCATTAATATTGTTAAGCCAGCCTTTAAACGGTTACCCATCGTTGAATTTGTCACCAAATTCCGGGTGTTTCGATGTTATCGGTGAGTAACCTTTGGAATTGTTAGGATTGGTTACATAATACACAATTCTGGCCTCCTATTGCACCCTGTTTTGGTTTACTATGGCCGTGATAATACTGATTGACTCCTGTTTTTATTCATAAGTGACTGAATTTGAGGAATTCGTACATTGCCGCCGCAATGCGCTAAAGGATAGTGGCGTCGGACCGCTAATTTATCTACAACGAAAAGTTTTGATGTAAGGTGAAATGTAAGATGAAGCACCGTTTATTGACCCCTTTTTTTGTATTTTTGCTATTATCGGCACCCGTTTGCTATGCGGGTAATAAAAACTATATCCCGATGGAAAATATTGGCCTCGGTACATATTACGTAAATGTAAATCTCGCCGGCCTGTCGGGTACCCAGTTTATGGTGGACACCGGTTCGGGTTATGTCACCATCAATGAAGAATCTTTGCTCAAACTCAAACAGAATAACAACGCTGTCTATATCAGGGACATCAAGGGTATTCTGGCCAACGGCAGTACTTACACCGTGCCCATCTGGAAAGTGACCAGTTTAACTCTGAACAACCAGTGCACGTTAAAGAATGTTGAGGTTGCGGTGTTTCCCGGCAAAACGCGGCAGATTCTCGGTTTGAGTGCGCTGAAAAAAGCCGCCCCGTTGCAAATTTCTTTTGATCCACCGCGGTTGGTGTTAAGCAATTGCGACATTATCCTGTAATATTTTCCTTTTTTGGAATAAACATAGGCCGGCGTGACGCCGGCCTTTTTTTATTGCAATAAGAGATTTCGCGTCGTTTATTAGTCCATGGGCCCGGCACCCGGTTCAGGTTCGTATGACTCATCGGCGGGGGTGAACCGGGTGGCCGGTGCCATTTCTTCAAAGGCGCTGAATTCAGCGGCTTCCAGTTGCCCGTCGGTATTTTTGTCTACCTCAACCCATTGCTTTAAAAGTTGGTTCTCCCCGGTTGCTTCCTGAATAGAGATATAGCCGTCGCCATCCTTATCCAGCTGGTTAAACTTCGATGATTGTTCCATTTCCTCCGCGTTTAGCACAGCGGGTAACGATACGGCTGCGGTAATTCCTGCTAGTAAAAGAAGTTTACTGGTGTTCATGATATCACCTCCATTGGTCTGTTGACGCTGACACTACCGGTATTATTGTTGTCGTCGCACTAGTTACATCGGGCCGGGTTTGCGCGTTATGGCGGGAATGTGTGTTGGATCACGACTAACGAACGTGAGCCTTCGGAAACTGGGAGCTGCCCGTCATGTACCGGCATACCACAGCTGTTGCAGGACACTATTCAAAATCAGACTAAGCGGTTTTATCCAAATTGACATTAAGTTTTATCAATGAACCGCCGAATATCTACTTTAGTCCCTAGTGTTTCGTGGCGTTACCCCCGTTGTTGCCGAATTAAGGATCCGAATTGCCATTGTAGGAATGCAGCAATGTCTTATATTAAGGAAAAAATCGAACTATGACTGGCGAATTGATGCATTAACGGGGTTAAGTTTCTGTTGAAAACTATAAAGAGCGAATTATGATCCCTGCAATCAACAACCGTTATCAGGCCGTAGCAATGCATTTTGTTGTGAGTGTCCCGTTCGTACTGGCGCTATTGTACATGGTGCTTGCATGGTGGCAGCCCGAACCCTATTTGACCGCCGACGGCGGCTGGATGATGTTGGGTGTGCTTGCGCTGACATTTATCGGCGCGGGACCATTGCTAACATTAATGGTATTTAAGCGCGGTAAAAAAGGCCTTGTGTTTGATCTGGTTGTTATCGCAATCGTGCAGAGCTTTGTATTGTGCTACGGATCCTATATGTTCTATCAGGCAAGACCTGTTTTTCTTGTTTTTGCCGTTGACCGGTTTACATTGATATCGACAAATGATATCAAACGCAGCGAGCTACAGCAGGCCGGATGGCTAAACCGTGCCGGTAGCGGACCCATAAAAGTAGTGGCCAAACTGCCAAAAGACGACGCCGAGCGTAATGCGTTGTTGAAAGAGGTGATGAAAGGCAAGCCGGACCTGGAGTTCAGGGCGGGATATTACCAGGATTATCGTGCCAACCTCGATGAGGTGCTGCGACGAAGTTACGATATCGATAGTTTGGCGGGCCGTTCAACGGTTAACATGCAGAAAATTGCAGCATTCAATAGCGAGCACTGCCCGCAAGCAGGGGCGTGCGCTTACTATCCATTGATTGGCAAGGCGCGTGACATGGTGTTGGTGATCAACCGCAATGACGGTAGTGTGATCGGCGCCATCGATGTAGACCCCTGGGCCGCGTAGTTTTACTCACTCTGAAACGAAAGCGACGATTAGTGCTGGCCCAGTTTTAAAGGGTTCCGGTACCGGTGAGTATACGATGAGGTGCTGGTTTCTTTGTCGCATGTGATAGCAGCGCCCGTAAGACCTGGCAACTTCAGTTGTGCCGTGCCATTGCTCCGTTTTTGAAACAAACAGTTAGTACCCAGCGTGCTGTCCAGTGGCAACGCGGGAAGCTCAAGTTCCTGCTGCGTTTGGCTGAAATTAATATAGGTAGTAACCGCCATATCGTCGTAAACATAGCGGCAAATAAAGACGC
>JASFOJ010000155.1:0-11749 GCA_050116575.1 Gammaproteobacteria bacterium
CCGGGGGTGTCGGTTACTATCCTAAATCCAATTTTATCCATGTAGATACCGGCCGTCCGCGGTTTTGGTGATGGCTTTTTGAAACGAACGAAAAACGTTTACCTGTGGGGTGCGGTCAGTGAAGCGAACCACAACAATCAAATGGTTACGACACGCCATAGGGTGCGCTTCGTTCCTCAGCAGCACCCTACGACGCTGCCAGTGACATCCTGCCTGAAAAGTAAATCAAGTCAATCGGCTACGATTCGACCGATGTTTCGGATTTGGATAAATATCTGCATTTAATTTTGTGTGAATTTTCCCGAATTCGGAAATATTGCCAAAGAATCGATTACTTTGATGCACTATATTGGTAACCTTAGAGAATTCGTTACTCAAAAAGGAATGGCTATAGTGTTTTACGGTTGGCGGTGCTTTAGCGTTGGGGCTCTTTGTCTTATTTTTTCGGCATGTAACAGCGGCGGCGGGGGTGGTGGTGGCGGTGGGTCCATAACACCCATCACGTTAAATGACGAATTCGTGACGTTCGAATCCGGCCAGGTGCGTCCACTGGCACTGTCCGCGGACGGCAATACGTTATACGCGGCCAACACACCCAACAATACACTGGAACTTTATTCTGTAGCCACTGGCAATTTGCAGCATAGCGCCACGGTACCGATAGGCATGGAACCCGTTGCGGTCGCGATAAACGGCACCGAGGTATGGGTGGTGAATCATTTGTCGGACAGTGTCAGTATTGTGGATATCAGTGTGTCGCCGCCACAAGTGGTGCGCACATTGCTGGTGGGTGACGAACCGCGAGACGTTGTATTTGCCGGTGCTTCCAATCAATATGCTTTTATTACCACCGCGCACCGCGGGCAAAACGGTCCCGACGATAATCCTGTCGATGCGCAACTAACAACACCGGGGGTGGGCCGTGCCGATGTCTGGGTTTTTGATGTTAATAATATCGGCGCTACCATCGGCGGTAATCCGGTTAACGTTATTACGCTGTTTGGTGATACGCCAAGGGCGTTAACGGTGAGCCCTGATGGCAGTACGGTTTATGCGGCGGTATTTTTATCGGGCAACCAGACCACGACCATAGGACAAGATTCTCTGGCCAAACCGGCTCCGTTAATGAACGTGGGTCAGATTACGCAGCCGGATACCGGTTTAATTCTCAAGTTCAACGGCACTAATTGGGCAGACGCTACCGGCAGTATTACTGACGGTTTAACGCAGCTCTGGGATGATAAGGTTAATCTTTCCCTGCCTGACTATGACGTGTTTGAAATTGATGCCACGGCGAATCCGCCGGCGCCAACGGCAGTGCGTCATAGCGGTGTTGGCACGGTGCTGTATAACATGGTCACCAATCCGGTATCGGGCGTGGTTTATGTTTCCAATACCGAGGCGTTAAATCATATCCGCTTCGAAGGTCCCGGCATCACGTCGACCACGGTTCGAGGTCATTTTGCCGAAAGCCGAATTACCGTCATTGACAATACAACGGTAGCGCCCCGTCATTTGAATAAACATATTAACTATGATCAGTTCCCCGGAACCCAGGCGGAGCGCGATGCCGCTTTGGCCAATCCCGTTGGCATGGCCGTTAGCAGTGATGGCAGCATGTTGTATGTGGCTGCGTTTGGATCGCAAAAAATTAGCGTTTATGCTACAGCGGAATTGGAAGGGGATACTTTTAACCCTGTATCCGTACCGAATATCACACTCACGGCGGGTGGGCCATCAGGCGTCGTATTGGATGAAACACGCAATCAATTGTACGTATTAACACGTTTCGATAACGGATTATCCGTGGTCAACACCACGTCCAATTCCGAACTGGCTCATACCACGATGTTTAATCCCGAACCGGATGTGGTGGTAAACGGCCGGCGCTTTCTTTATGATGCCTCTCTATCCAGTCATGGTGATTCTTCCTGCGGCCTGTGTCATGTGTTTGGTGATTTCGATGGCCTGGCGTGGGACCTGGGCAATCCGGATAAAGACCAGGTATCCAATCCCAATCCGTTTGCCATACCTGCGCTGTTACGTCCGCCGAATCCCGTCTTCCACCCGATGAAGGGTCCCATGACCACGCAAAGTCTGCGCGGTTTAAGTGGCAACGGCCCCATGCACTGGCGCGGAGACCGGGTTGGTGCCAGCGCTCAAGCGGGCGAAAGCATCGAACTTGGCGCGTTCAAAGATTTTAATATCGCATTTCCCGAACTGGTGGGCACAGAAGCCGAAATACCGGCAAACGATATGCAGGCCTTCGCGGAGTTCGCATTGAAGATTATGTATCCGCCTAATCCCATTCGCGCGTTGGACAATTCCCTGACCAGTGATCAAGCCCAGGGCAGGAGAATCTATCTAACCGACGAAACAACCGGTCCCGGCCAGTTCGAATGCAACGACTGCCACGTATTAAATGTTGCTGAAGGCCATTTTGGCACTTCCGGTTTATCGTCCGTCGAGGGTCCTGATATTTCACAGCAATTTAAAATTCCCCATCTACGTAACATGTACCAGAAAGTCGGCAAATTCGGGGTGTCCGGACAGTTTGCGTCGGGTACATCGTTTATGGGTGATCAAATCAGGGGATTCGGATTTATGCACGATGGCGGCATGGATACGGTGGATCATTTTCTCAGTGGCACCGTATTCCGATTTGACAATGATCCTCTGATCAATGACCAAAAACGTGCGCAGGTCGTGGACTTTGTGATGGGCATGGACAGCGAACTGGTGCCCATCGTGGGACAGCAGGTTACTTTGACGGCCAACAGCGCTCAGGACGTGCACGACCGTATTGATTTGATGATTGCCAGGGCGCAGGTAACATCGCCGCGCCGCGAATGTGACCTGATTGTCAAAGGGGTTGTCAATGGCGAAGCCCGCGGGGCTCTGCTGATGGCCGATGGCAGCTATCAGGCTGATCGTGCAGACGATACCATTACTGATGCCGAGTTACGCAGTTTGGTCAACCAAAACGGTCAAACGTTAACATTTACCTGTGTACCACCGGGTTCCGGCATCTGGATGGGCATTGATCGTGACGGTGACGGAATTTTCGACCGCGATGAACTGGATCAGGGCACCGATCCGTTGGTGCCTAACGGCTAGTATTGTATAGTTTTACGATCGCATGCCCTGTAGGCGATTGTGTTTTTTTCTATGTTAGAGCGTGCTATTGATACGGTAAGTGCAATACATTGCCGTTTTAAGTAATGTATCAATCTCACGTGGTTGGAAACGGCTATTAGTATCGGTCGCGCATCCACGCGGACATTGAGATGGTTTGTAGGGTGCGGCTGAGGAACGAGGCGCACCACGGCCGGTTTAGTAACCTCTGGCTATCGTGAATTGCGTTACCAGTGTGATGTTATACGTTACTCCAGATAAGCTCATACCTGGTTTTCAAGCACCATCGGCGGTTGATGGCGGTGCAGGAAAAACCGTTCGATAAGAATATGGCGGCTGAGGAAACGGTTGGCCAATAGGTGTTTGGCTAATGCCTGTTTGAGACTGCCCGGTAGCCAGCCATTGTTTTGTTTTTTTCCGAAACGGCTGCTGAGGTGAGCCTGGTAAGGTTGCAGACTGTTTGCCGTGTAATGGGTTTTTGCGCGCGAAATAACGTCAGCGGCCATTAATCCGGATTCCACCGCCGGCCGAATACCTTCGCCGCTTTCGGTATAGGCCAGTCCCGCTGCGTCGCCAATGAGCAGTATACCGTCGTCCACGATTTTCCGGGATGACTGGTCATATAAAAGGTACGCGTGACCCTTGAGCTTGGCCGGGATATGTTCGGGAAGCCGGCCCAATTGCTGGCAGTAAGCGATAAACTCCTGGGCGGAGTTGGCGATCTTTTTCCCGGTTTCACGCCCGACACCTACGTTTAAGTAATTGTCCTTGCGAAAAATCCAGCCATAGCCGGACAGATCCGGATAAAAAAACAACTCCGGTGTATCGGGGGCGACCTTGCAGTGGCCGGCCTGTTCAGGCGTCATTTCAAATTCCACTTCCTGCGCCGAGATGGGCAACTCCGATTTGCCGATGTGTGCGCCCATGTGCCGCGCCACCGGACAAAAGTGGCCGCCGGCGCCGACGACAATGGGGGCAGCAATGCTGTCGTTGACCACCCATTGGCCATTAGTGCGACGTATTTGTCGGAAAGATTCACCAAGCCTGAGCCTGGCGCCGGAGCGCTTCAGCAGGTAATCGTCAAACTCGAAGCGGCGGATGCCATAACTGACGGGCCATTCGTATTGGTTGTGCAAATACGGCCCTTGCATGGCGCCGGTACGAAGGGCCTGGATGGGCTGGCAGATCCGTTGACGGCGGTAATCGTCTAAATCGATGTCCAGTTCCTGCACCACGGCCGGAGTGACCCAGCCGGCGCAGACCTTGTCGCGGGGAAATTGGCTTTTGTCCAGCACGATGACGTCCAGCCCCGCCGCCACTAGACGGCGGGCGCAGGATGATCCTGCCGGCCCGCCGCCGACAATCAGGACGTCGCACGTGTCCATGCTTTATTATCCCGTTGCGTGTTGTCGTCCGCGTACAAATGCGCTCGTGTGGTGGGAATGGCGTTGTTGTTGGGCCGCGTAAACACCACCTGTAGCAGGTCGGTATCACCGTCGAGAAAATTCGCCATGGCACCCCCCAGATACAAGCGCCAGGAACGGACAAAATTCTCGTCATACATCTCGGTGATTTCCTTTTCGTGTTCATCAAAGCGCTGCAGCCAATGGGACAGGGTTTTGGCGTAGTGCAAGCGCAGGTTTTCCACGTCCAGGATGCTAAAACCCCTGGATACAAAGACCGTCATCATTTCCTGAAGGGTAGGAATATAGCCACCCGGGAAAATATAGCGATTGGCCCATGGATTCATGGCTTCCGGTTCCGTTTGACCGATACTGTGCACCATGCCGCGGCCGTGCTCGCGCAGGCAGTTGTCGATGACCTTGCCCAGCACGGGATAGCACGCGGTACCCACGTGTTCCAGCATGCCCACGGAAACAAAGGCATCGTAACTCCCCGTGATGTTACGGTAATCATCTTCTATAAATTCCACCTGGTCCTGTAGCCCCTGCTGTTTGGCTCGATTAGTGGCTTCGATGATTTGCTGGTGAGAGATGTTAAAGGCTTTGACTTTGACACCGAAATTTTTGGCTAAATGCAAAGCCAGCGAGCCCCAGCCGCATCCGGCGTCCACCACGGTTTCGCCCGGCTTCAGGTACAGCTTGCGGCCGATGTAATCCATTTTGGCAAACTGCGCCTGCTCTAATGTGGTGTCACGATCGGGAAAATAAGCGCAGGTATAAACCATGTTTTCGTCAAGCCATAGCTTGAAAAAATCGTTGCCCAGGTCGTAGTGGGCGTGAATATCATCGCGGGCGCGGTCGAACGAACTCTTGCTCTTGCGCCGATTATTCACCAGCCAGGTCCACAGGTGACCCAGACGTCCTTGTGTGTGCAGCCTGCGTCGACTTTCACCGACTGCGACCACAAACTCCACAAGGTTGCCTTCCACGTCAATATTACCGGCAGCGTACTCGATACCAAAATACAGCCGGGGATTGCGCAAAAAGCGCCACAACGCCCCGCGGGTGCGGATCACCATGCCCAGTTTCGGTTGCTGTGCGGTGACAAAAACCGGTGAACCGTCGGGCAAGGTAATGTACACGGAAGGCCCGCCCAGCGCCAGTAACAGCTGGCGGGTCAGCCATTTTTCAGCTGGCGATATTTGACTGGGTTTGAGATGAGCCTCTTCGCCCCGTGAGGCAGTGGAGTGATGATTGTTCGAGTACGGCTGGGTGACAAAATCTGTTTTGTTGGATGCCATGATTATCTCTCGATCCTCCTATTGTAGGATGCCGATAGTTTTTTCGGCGACGCCCAGGCAACGATTTATATCTCCTGTGTAGTCTAAGGTCGCTGTACCGTCATCCCCATTTTTTGTTAACCAACATACTGCGACTAATGAATCTTATGCTATTTTGGTGACAACTTTTTGTCATCAAAATTCGTATCGTGATTTAAATTTATTCAATCTTGATCATAGAGCAATAATATTAGTTTACATTGCGATATCTCATGTTGCAGATCGATTAAGGATAATGTTAAGAGAAACCGGGTATTTTGTTAAGGGGCGGCATCGTACGATGACGGGGCAGAAGAAATTGCTCGGCGCCGTTGTTCGGCCGCAGCTGCTGCGTTATGTGCAGGACCCACTTAACATGATGTCTGCCCTTCCATCTATGCTTTGCCAGCTTCGCATCACGGTAGCAGGCCATAATGCCACGTCAGCAGGCGAATCCCGGATTGCACTTTTTGCGGACAAAATCGGTCTATTAGCGTACAATGCCCGCGTTATTGTGCGGTTTGGTGTTTAAGGTCCCTTCAAATCTCAAAATAAAGTACCTTCGCAACCCTATAGTTAGTAGGCGCTAGTGGTAGAAGCGAGAAATTTCAGCATCCAGCCAGATGTTTGTTTCGCAATATAATATATAGTATATAGTCGTAACAACGGTATATTTTATGAACAATATTTTTCAGTCTCTCAACGAGCAGGAGCTCGACCGTCTTGATCAATTTTTGATTAACCGCATCGACGATGATGACGACTCCGACGATGGGGATGAAGGCGTACTGGATATCTCCGAATTGGATGGTTTTTTAACCGCCATTGTCAGTGGCCCGGTCATGGTACCGCCATCCCAATGGTTGCCCGCCGTGTGGGGCGATTTTGAACCGGAATGGGACAATGAAAAAGACTTTAACGAAATAATGTCACTTTTCATGCGGCATATGAACGGCATCGCGGGCACCTTACTCGAAAGTCCCGAAAAATTCGAACCACTTTTTCTCCAGCGCGAGGTGAAGGGAAAAACCTACGACATTGTCGATGAATGGTGCTATGGCTACATGCGTGGCGTCGCCCTGGCCATGGATGAATGGGACAAAGGAGGCCATGAAATGATGGCGCTATTAATGCCCATAATGGCCTTTGCCAGTGAACAGGGCTGGGATGAACTTGACAATATGAGTGAGGATGAAGTGGATAATATTCGAAATGCCATTACCCCCAACGTGCGCGAAATCCACGCCTACTGGCTGGCACGCCGGGAAAATAGCGGGCCTTCACATTCTCCTGTTCGTAATACGGAACCACGCGTAGGGCGCAACGACCCCTGTCCCTGTGGCAGCGGTAAGAAATACAAAAAGTGTTGTTTACACTAACACTGAAGCCAACACTTACCACGACTGATTCGTAGCTGTGTCACTAGAATACTATATATCGACTTATGGCTACCTGGCGGTATTCCTGGGCGTGTTTGTGGAAGGGGAGGCCATCGTGGTAACGGCTGGATTCCTCGCCTTTCAAGGCCTGCTTGATCTGCATTGGGTTATACTTTCAGCCCTGGCGGGATCAATCTGCACCTATCAGGGATTCTTTTATCTGGGACGCAGCCAGGGCACCCGCTTCCTGGATCGCCGTCCGCACTGGAAGCCACGGGTTTCGAAAATTCAAAGCCTGCTGCAAAAACATTATCTTCTGATTATATTCGGATACCGGATGTTTTTTGGTTTCCGCAGTATCACCCCCTTCGCGCTTGGGATGACGAACATTAAACAATCACGATTCTTCGTGATCGATCTGCTACCAGCCATCACCTGGTCTGTCACGTTCTCTATCTTGGGTTACTTCTTTGGCCAGGCGTTGCAAGCCCTGATCAGCGACCTGGAAAAATATAAATTTTGGATAGCCTCCGCATTTTTTACCGGCATTTTTCTCATTGTGTCCCTTTACGTGTTATACCAAAAACGGGTTCGTCACTAACGAAACCAGTTTCTGCCAGTCGCAGCGTTCATCGTCCATCATCACAATAATATGTTAGCGAATAGCACAGTGGCATTATTGCGCCGCTAACCGGCATTACTCGTTATTCGTTCGAATTGACAAAGACCCACGTTATAATTGTGCATAGAATCGCGGGTGGCCATTGCCATTGTGTGGCAGCAGATATAAAGATTCTCCAGGTAACATTGTTCTCACTTACTGTACTAAACCTACCCACTCATTGAAAAACCACCTGGCGTATTTCCCTGTGCCTATAAAGTGGACAATTAATAAACAAATCGCTGCGCGGGAGCTAACCTGTAACAGCTTATATATCATTCTCAATGTAACGTTTTATGCGACACCGAGTAATAAAGATGTATTAGATATATCTAATATACTAATTGATGACACCTATAATAAGAATGCATATAAGGCCCGAATCCATTGACTTATCAACGAGTAGAGATTTAACGGTTAAAGTCGAAGTGAGCGCTTTGCTAATGCGATGTTAATCAGGACCATTAACATTGTTTGACTTATATAGCGTATGAATTTGACTATCTTTCGTCCTGTAGTAGAATCGCAAAATAGCAATGTTGTTAGTAGTTTGGGGGGAGGGAAGTTGTTAACCGGCAATGCTGAAGAGGTGCTATTTCAGAAAGCTTAGGTAGACCTGGTATAGCTAACAAAAAGTTTATCAATACGTTTATCGGTACCTTTCTGGACTAATTCGTTTGATCACACGTCTTGGGAAATTTTCCTCTGCAGCAAAGTGTGCCCGCTTCTCCAAGTCGGGCAGGGTTATCATAATGTCTGCTGTATGTCCCCCCGAATGATGCTTCACGTGCTTCATGCCGTAAACACGGTATTTTAATTATTATTTTTATTGCGGAGAACGACTATGTCAAACCTTGGATTTAAACGTGTAACAATGTATGCGTTACTATGCGTAATGATGGTGTTGGGAACGCAGGCGATGGCTGCCGACGACAAGCCGTTTGCGGAGAAAAAAATCGTACTGCAAATCAGCGATGGCAATCCCTTCAAACAAACGCTGGTATTGAATGTTGCCAACAATCTGTTGCGCGAATATGGCGCTGACAAAGTGGCCATTGAAATTGTTGCCTTCGGCCCCGGCTTACGCTTGTTGTTCAAAGACAATGTGAATAAAGGTCGTATACAAAGCCTGGATGCGTCCGGTGTTAAATTTACCGCATGTTCCAATACCATCAAGAACATGACCAAGAAATTAGGTTATCGTCCCGCCATTAACGCTGTCGCCACGCAGGACTCACCGGGCATCGTGCGTATTGCAAAACTGGTCACCGAGGAAGGCTTTACACTGGTCAAGCCGTAAAACATCTAATCTAGCTTTAGAATTACCTTTTTAAACAATAACAAGTGGGGAGTTGAAACAGAATGAAAATAGAAGATAAAGAAAATAAGAAAAGACTTGCACTACGCAAGTCGGCAGTAAAGCTCCTGGGTGTCTGCATGCTTTCAACAGTATCGTTAGGCGCCCAGGCAGCAAACTGGTTAATGCTGCAGGGTACTGAACCGGCTAGCGCCGCTGGACGCGCTAAAGTCTGGGGTTTTATCCAGGCTCAGTATCAGAAAGATGATAGTGATCCCTGTACCGCTGCAGCTTGTGGTCCGGCAACGGATGGCTATATTCCGCCAAAACTGATCGGCCCTAACCTGGATAGCCAAAGTGCTTTTAATGTTAACCGTGCCCGGTTTGGTGTTCGGGGTACCGGTTTCCCCCTCGATCCCAACGTGAACTATTTCCTCCTGGCCGAACTGGGTAACAACGGTATTACCGCTGGTAGCGACGGGAAGATACTGTCGGATGCTAGTATTACATTAAACTATATTAAAGGTGCGCGTATCCGTGTGGGCTTGTTTAAAACTCCCGGTTTTGAGGAAGGTTTACAGGCAATTCACGTGTTCGATTATGTGAATTTCACTACTGTAGGCAACCAGTTGATGTTGGAGCGTTTCCCTAGAGAAGGGGACGTCTTTCATATTCCGCAACCGACGCCACAAGCGGGTATGAACGCCTATTCCGCTTCAGTAGGTGCATTCCGGGACGTCGGTATTCAGGTCTTTGATACCTTCAAAATGAGTAGTTGGGAGCACAGTTACGCGTTGATGATTGGTAACGGCAATGGCCTGAACTATAGCGACAATGATGACAATAAGGACGTATACGCTTATTGGTCGTCGGAACTGGTCTATGGCGGTAAAGGACCGCGCCGTCAAGGGCTCAAGATGTTTGCCTGGTATCAGGGCGGTAAGCGTACCAATGCATTTGATCGTACCAAAGAGCAGGACCGGACCCGTGAAGGGGTTGGTGTCAAATACCTGAAGAAACCGTTCCGTTTCACCGCGGAGTACCTGAAGGGTAAAGGTATGATCTTCCAGGGGCAACATCGTCCAGGTCCTAATCCTGATGGTAGTGTTTCCGACTTCAACGGTATATACAATGACGAGGAAGCAAGTGGCTATTATGTGGACTTTGGCTGGTATATTCCTGGTTCAAACTGGGAGTTGGATTTACGGTATGACTCCTATACCCGGGGCGAGAATCATCAAGCATCAGCGGCGAATGATGAATCTCGCTTTGACACTGTTACAGTGGGGACTCAGTATCATTTCAACAAGAAGACACGTTTAAATCTGGACTACGCCAGTCGTAGCTTCGAGTCAGATACTGCGCCCGTAGATGCAAATCTTGAAGGTGTCAAAGGACGTCTCGCTCTGCAGCTTACTCATATCTTCTAAGCTTTCGAAACAAGGGTAAAATCTAAAAAACTCCGGCCCGGTTAATCCGGTGTCGGGGTTTTTTGTTTCTTCCATGTGTAAAAAGCCAGTTTCGTTCCCAAAATCCACCGAGAGAACACCTGCAGGGTAGTGCGTAGAGCGGGTTGTGGGTGTATCGCCCACTAGTCGTAGCAAAACCAACGCATTAAACGGTGGGCAGTGCCCACCCTACCAAATCTACCTTATCCTCGTTCCCACGGTCCACCGTGGGAACACATGAGGTAGTGCGTAGGATGGAGTAGTTATGCCTTTATATCCTTTAAGGTGCTTTGTGAGTGTGATACTTACTACATGCAGTGAATCCAGCGTAGCAAACGGTGGGCAATGCCGTCCTGCGAAATCTAACCTCTACTATCCTACTACCTTATAGGAGCACAAAGTTTTGCGTCGTTCCATCGGTCCACCGCGGGAAACCATAAGGTTAGTACTTGGTATTTGAGATTGACCATAAGTTATCCGTAGAACTACTATTTGTTTTCTAGTAGCTTTTTATTAAATTGTAATTACTATTTAATTTTTTTATGCATGATAAATAATACATGTGATTACAAAATATAATTTTCCGTATGCACTACCGTTGCTGATACGGATCCTTCTCTATTTCGCCGCCAGCGCCGTTGGTATCTTCGCGGCCGTCATCTCGCTCGAATACGAAAAATTCAGTCTCGAACTTGATCAATCCTTGCGTCAGGAGTCACTGCGCCAGGGCCTGGCGTTTAAGGTGATACAGTCGAAACTGCGTGAATCCATGGGAGACATTGGCACGCTTGCGTCGCTTCAAGTCGTACAGGGCTATGCGAATCATGAAACATTTGCCAACAGGCTGCGGCTCGAAAAGGATTTTTTAAGTTTTTCCAAGAATACTCGAGAATATGATCAGATTCGCTATATAGATTCCTCAGGCACGGAACGGGTCCGCGTTAACTTAAATGAATTGGATCCCGTTGTTGTACCGCCGGAACAGTTACAGGACAAGTCGCAGCGCTATTATGTACAGGAAGCGCTGCGTCTGAAAAAAAATACAACTTACATTTCGCCGCTGGATCTGAATGTCGAGAATGGGAAGGTAGAACGCCCGATCAAGCC